>NZ_JAVRCI010000006.1:0-182442 GCF_034530835.1 Nostoc sp. DedQUE12b
CATTAATGAGTCTTTGAGCTTCATTAATGAGTCTTTGAGCTTCATTAATGAGTCTTTGAACTCCATTAATGAGGCTTTGAACTCCATTAATGAGGCTTTGAACTCCATTTCCCTGTTCCCTGCCCTTTACTGGCTTAACCTTCTGTTGACTAATGACGATCGCGCTTTTTTATGAAACTCTTCTATACACCCAACTCGCCCTATGCACGCATTGCACGGGTAGCAATAATAGAATTGAATCTCAGCAACCAGATCGAAACGCAAAAAGTCATTGCACGAGATCCGAACAGCGACCTACTGAATTACAACCCTACAGGTAAAATACCAACTCTAGCGACTGACGACGGATTTATCTTGAGTGAAACACGTATAATTTGCGTCTATCTGAATCACTTAAATCCTGAAATTAAACTAGTTGCTGACATATCTAATGGCTTTTTACAGCAACTTGAAGGTATGACTGGTGGGTTCATAGATGGCATTGCTGTCTGGGTACGGGAGTTAAGGCGTCCCCACAGCGAACAGTCTCCTGGGGCGATCGAGTTTGAGCGTGAGCGAGCGTTGAGAATTTTAGACTACTTCGAGAAGATATCAGATAAACTCGACCAAACTCCTAAACTTGCTCATATAACCCTCGCCTCTGCACTTGGACTAGAAATCCGCCTTCCCAATCTGCAATGGCGGCAGAAATATCCAAAACTTGCTAGTTGGTACGATGAATTCTCTAAACTACCCTCCATCCAAGCAACAAGACCAGAGTCTTAATAACTAACATTTTCTTGTTCCAAACTGGAGAACGAAAAAAGCATAAGTACGCCCTCGCAAATATAAACATGAGTACAAAAAAACAACTTAAACTCGGAGCATTTTTACCTGGGAGTGGTCATCACGTTGCAGCATGGCGACATCCCAACACCCCTGCTGATGGAGGTCTGAACTTCCAACATTATAAGCAGCTGGCACAAACGGCTGAACGGGGTAAATTTGATATGCTTTTCCTCGCAGATGGTTTAGCCGTCTGGGATAGAGGACAAGGGGCTGAGGCTTTTAGCCGTTCGGGACAATTCAGTGTCCATTTTGAACCTTTAACCTTATTATCGGCTCTGTCTGCGGTGACAGAAAATATCGGGTTGGTGGCGACATCATCAACGACTTATGATGAGCCTTATCATCTCGCCCGTAAGTTTGCATCACTAGATTATCTCAGCGGTGGTCGTGCCGGATGGAATCTCGTAACCTCCTCTGCTGAAGCCGCAGCGCAGAATTTCAGCCAAGAAAACCACCTAGAACACTCGCTACGCTATGAACGGGCGAAAGAATTTGTGGATGTTGTCACCAAACTTTGGGACAGTTGGGAAGACGATGCTTTTCTCCACGATAAAGAGTCAGGTATTTACTTCGATGCAGAAAAGTTGCATGTTCCCCACCACAAGGGTAAATATTTCTCAGTACGCGGCCCGCTCAATGTGGCGCGTCCACCGCAGGGATATCCAGTAATCGTACAAGCTGGATCTTCTGAGGCTGGACAGGATTTAGCTGCTCAAACAGCAGAGGCGATTTTCACTGCACAACAGACATTGGCAGAAGCTCAAGCCTTCTACGCTAGCGTCAAGGGGAGATTGGCTAAATACGGACGTTCCCCTGACCATCTCAAAATTATGCCTGGGGTATTCCCGGTAATTGGTAAAACTGAGCAGGAAGCTAAGGATAAATATGAGCAACTTCAGGAGTTGATTCATCCCTTGGTTGGATTAGGGCTGCTTTCTGGGCTAGTGGGTGGCCATGATTTGTCCAAATATCCCCTAGATGGGCCGTTGCCGGATCTGCCTGATACCAACGGTGGCAAAAGCCGCTTGCAGTTGATCACCGATCTTGCCCGCAGAGAGAATTTAACAATCCGGCAACTGTATTTGTGGATTGCAGGAGCGCGGGGACATCGAACGATTCTCGGAACACCAGAACACATTGCCGATCAACTAGAAGATTGGTTCGTCAATGGTGGGGCTGATGGATTTAACATTATGCCACCTTGGCTACCTGGAGGTTTAGAGGAATTCGTAGACTTGGTAATTCCCGAATTGCAACGCCGAGGAATATTTCGTACTGAGTATGAAGGTAGTACTTTGCGTGAAAATCTTGGTTTGCCCCGTCCGGTGAACCAGTTCACCACAAGGACTGCTCCTGAACCTGTGGGCGTCGGTTCCTTGGCATAGTTTTGATTAGACATCTTGCAAAAGTAACTTTTGCCAAGATGTTGGGGAAAGGTTAAAGGTTAAAGGGTAAGGGAAAATTCCATACCTTTACCCTTTACCCCTTACCCTTTTCCCCACAATCCCAAGAAGTCTATTGAACAACTGGCAGCGTTTTTGAAGCGACGGCTTTGATTTCCTCAAACTTCATCTGGTTTGTTATTCCAGTGGTTTTAACAATACAATCAAGTCGTCTCTAAGGAAACTTTTTATCGTGTTGGGCATCCTAACGGTTCTTCTATCCTCCTTTGTTTTGACGTTTCACAACGTTACAGTCCGAGTTTTGTTTTCAGAACATCTCGTACTAGGTTTATTTTTACTTGGTGGATACGTTAAACCGGATTTGCAGAATTCATTCTTGCTGATGTTCATGCGAATGCTGCTGGTGGTTCCACTCATGGCATCTCTATCATTCAAGCTATATCCATCTGCTTGGACAGAACTCCAATACTTGTTTACCCGTGTTCGCAGGGATGTTCTAATCCAAGCTCTTGGCTGTGGGGTGCTGATGTTTGTGTATATTGCCTCACTCTACATTGCTATTGGCTTGATTCCCACAGGTATTGCCTTGACCCTTTTCTTCACCTATCCCGTATTTACAGCGCTGCTATCTTGGAAGTTTTTTGGCGATCGCCCCACATTGTTCCGTTGGCTAGTAATGGCTATTATTCTGGTGGGAAGCACTCTCACCATTCCCCAATCTTCTGCCACCTACAGCAGTCATACCATTGCGATCGGCATTTTCGCTAGTTTTGGCGCTGGGATCGTTTATGCCTTTTATTGCATCATTGCTCAAAAATGTTTGGAAAAATTCCATCCAGTTCCCTTTACCTGGATCAGTTTTGCCTGTACTCTACTGCTCTCTGGTATTAGCTTAGTGTTTTGGCCAGCTAAAAGCGGACAACTTGACTGGACACCTTTATGGATTGGTAGCATATTTTCGGGTCTTGTTAGCTTTCTTGGACATACTTTAAACAATCTGGGGATTCGGATGGTTGGCGCATCTACCGCCTCCATAATCGGCTCTAGCAGTCCAGCATTGACGGCGTTAGTGGCATGGATAACCATTAACGAAACTTTAAACTTGATTCAGAGTATAGGGATTGGTGTTGTCACATTAGGGATTGCTTTGCTAAGTGGAGAAGCCTTTATTCAAGCATCTATTCTTACTAGAAACCCAAAATAAATCATTATGAATTACTAAAAATGACTACTACAGAACAAACCTTTTCTCTATCTATCGGGATTGTACTATTCCCAAATCTGACGCAGTTAGATTTTACTGGGCCCTACGAGGTTTTTAGCAAACTACCAGACACACAATTATATCTGCTAGCGGAGACTTTAGAACCGATTCAAAGCGATCGCGGACTCACTTTTTTACCTGACACGACATTTACTCAGTCGCCAGCTTTAGACGTGTTATTTGTGCCGGGAGGGCCTGGTATTGATGCCAAGCTGGAAGATAGCAAATTTCTCGATTTTCTGAAAACTCAGGGAGAACAAGCACGCTACGTGACAGCTGTTTGCACGGGTTCTCTACTACTGGCGGCGGCTGGTTTACTCCAAGGGTATCGTGCCACTACTCACTGGGTATACTTAGATTTGCTGGAATTATTGGGCGTTGAGGTAGTAAAACAAAGGGTTGTAATTGATCGCAATCGGATTACAGGTGGGGGTGTGACAGCAGGAATTGACTTTGGACTAGTCATAGCTGCGGAATTATTCACAGAAGCGATCGCCCAATCGATTCAATTAGGAATAGAATACAATCCTCAACCGCCTTTTCAAAGTGGTTCACCCGAAACTGCACCAGAAGTAATCATCAACAGAGTCAAAGCTGCTAGCAAAAATCGTCGAGATAACCGTCTACAAATCATCCAAAAGATAATTGCTCAATCACCAACTTCTGTATCATAAAAATCTCAATTTTGTCTGAATTTAATCCAGGCTTGTTTTCTATTTTTCAGTGCTTGGCTCAGTGGGGTATTAAATTCAGTTGCAGGAGGAGGTGGATTGATTATTTTTCCAGCACTTTTACTAACTGGTCTACCAGCTATCAATGCCAATGCAACAAGTACGCTAGCGTCATCTACTGGATACATTGCCAGCGTGGCTGCCTATCATGATAAGTTGCCGACACAACAACTCTCATGGCTCCTTGGTGGTGTTAGCGTGATTGGTGGACTGTTAGGTGCAGTGTTACTGCTACTTCTTACTTTTTTATCCGCAGATAAGCAAAAGCTGATGAAACTACATATCAATCACTTAGGTCTAATTTGATATTAATATATGCTTTGTGACGCTGTCCTTTTTGATTTAGACGGGACTTTGACAGATCCTAAACCTGGCATCACTCGCTGCATTCAGTATGCGCTCTCTGAACTCGGTTATAAACCGCCGGATGCTGATGAATTGCATTGGTGTATTGGCCCACCACTGAAAGATAGCTTTTCGCAATTACTCAATACCTTGGATGGCACAGTAATTGAACAAGCTATTTTACTTTATCGTCGTCGCTTTGCCACAATTGGATTATTTGAAAACTCCCTTTATCCTCAAATTTCAGAAGTCCTGAAAGCCATTCGTTTTGCTGGTTATAAAACTTTTGTTGCTACTTCTAAACCATATATTTATGCAACGCAAATTATTGAATATTTTGGCTTATCATTGCTTTTTGATGGTGTTTATGGTAGCGAACTTGACGGAACGCGGAGCGTAAAAGGTGACTTAATTCACCATATTTTATTAACAGAAAAACTTTTACCCTCTAGTGTGGTGATGGTAGGCGATCGCTCACATGACATCATTGGAGCCAAGCACAATCACATCGCTTCAATTGGTGTTACCTATGGCTATGGAACTGAGGAGGAATTAAAAGCTCATGGTGCTGACTTGATTGCCCATTCTCCAAGTGATATTCCCAGATTTATAATTTATAATTCGTAATTCGTAATTCGTAATTCAAAATAATGCCACCATCATTAACGTTTATCCATAGCTTGCTGTTGTTTAGTACCGCTTTCATTGCAGGCGGCTTAAACGCTGTAGCGGGTGGTGGAAGCTTTATCACGTTTCCAACTCTTATTTTTACGGGTGTACCCCCGATCGCAGCTAACGCCACCAATAATACTGCAATTTGGGTGGCTTCCCTAGCCAGTGCTGGAGCATATCGTCAAGATTTGGGCATTGAGCGGCGAGATTTTTTACTTCTATGTGGCGTCAGTTTAGTTGGTGGCATGATTGGCTCCATCGCCTTGTTGTATACATCGCCAGATGTCTTTAAAAAGCTGATTCCCTATCTATTGCTGCTAGCAACCCTGGTATTTACCTTTGGCGAACCGTTCAAAAAGTGGTTGCAGCGTCAAAACCAGAACACCTCACCGGAATCTGTACCGTTGTTTAATTTAGTACTGGCTCAACTAGCGATCGCCATCTATGGCGGTTTCTTCGGCGCAGGTATAGGGATTTTAATGCTGGCAGCTCTAACGTTTTTAGGCATCAAAAGTATTCACAAAATGAATGCTTTCAAGACATTTTTAGGGAGTTGTATCAATGGTATTGCGATCGTTCCATTTCTTTTTGCAGGTGTGATTGCTTGGCATCAAGCTATTTTGATGGCAGTCGGTGGCTCTCTTGGTGGTTACTTAAGTGCCCATTATGCTCGTCAACTTGAACCCCACTTAATTCGGAAATTTGTCATGATTGTTGCCTTTACGATGACTGCCTACTTTTTTATTCACGGTTAAGAACTGGGAACTACTCAAGGGTGATATATGGAAGCATCAAAAAAATCACAAGTCATGCTCCGTGCTTTTAGTTCCAGAAATTTTCGCCTGTACTACACAGGTCAGGCAATTTCTTTGATTGGTACGTCGATGACTCAAGTGGCTACTAGTTGGCTAGTATATCGCCTCACCGATTCCGCTTGGTTACTAGGTCTAGTGGGCTTTGCCAGCCAAATTCCCACACTTCTATTGATTCCTCTGGGTGGAATCATTGCCGATCGCTGGAATCGTCATCAAATTCTACTAGTTGCCCAGATTTTGGGAATGCTTCAGTCTTTAGCTCTAACGTGGCTAGCTCTAAGCGGTACGATTAATATTGAGTACATTGCAATTCTTGGTGTACTGCAAGGGATTATTAACGCCTTCGACATTCCGACTCGGCAGGCATTTCTTCCGGAAACAGTTGGTAAGGAAAATCTCGGTAATGCTTTTGCCTTGTACTCTTCGCTAGTGAGTGTGACGAGTATGTTGGGGCCTGCGATCGCAGGTTTATTAATTGTGGCGCTGGGATCGGGGCTATGTTTCCTGATTGATAGCATTAGTTACATCGCTGTAATTATTGCCCTCCTAGCAATACGGTTGACATCCAGAAAAGCCGTCATTCCCAAACGCAAACCTTTAGAAGAATTAAAAACTAGTTTTAAATATGCCTTTGGGTTTTTGCCAATTCGCTCAGTCTTAATTGGTTCGGCTTTAGTTTGCTGCGTGTGGGGATTTTATTTAGCTTTGGGGCCGATTTTTGCCAAGGAGATTTTGCAAGGTGGCCCTAACACCTTCGGCTTCTTGATGACAGCTTCCAGTTTGGGAACCTTAGCAGGTGGTATCTATTTAACGAAGCATAGCAATGTACTAGAGTCCGGTAAAGTTCTAGCATTGGGTATAGGTTTTATGGGAGTAAGCTTAATTGTCTTTGCCCTATCCCATGTGTTCTGGCTTTCACTGCTTTCATTATTAGCAGCTGGTTTCGGCTTTATTTTGCAAATAATTGCCGGACGCACTTTGCTTCAGTTGCTGGTGAGCGATGAAAATCGCGGACAAATTACCGGTCTTTACGTTATGGCATCTACAGGCGCAGTACCTATAGGTAACTTAATAGCTGGCGCACTAGCAAGCAAAATTGGTAGTAGTAATACTGTCATCCTTGGTGCAAGTATTTGTATTGCAGGCTCAATCTTCTTTATGCAACAAATCTCCACCTTCCGCGATCTGGTACGTTTAAATCTACGTACTGAAGGAGCTTAAAAGAAAAATAGCTCTGACGATTTAAAAGAGTGCATAATCAGCCATAACATCAAAAATTGGTAACAACAATGACTACTATAAATGACCCTACTGTTGTAGCTAAAGTAACCGATTTGTACCTCAAGTACGAAGAAGCCCTTTCTAATAACAATTTGGAGGTGATGGATAGCTTGTTTTGGGATGCGGTTGAAGTCGTGCGCTTTGGCATCACAGAAAACCTCTATGGTAACGATGAAATTCGTAACTTTCGTCAGAATCGACCCAACCCGAAAATAGAGCGAGAAATCTCGAATCTCAAGGTTGTCACCTTTGGGAAAGATGCCGCAACAGTGACATTAGAATTTCGCCGGATTATCAATGGTGTAGAGCGTTTCGGGCGACAAAGCCAGACTTGGTACAGGTTTACCGAAGGCTGGAAGGTAGTTTCAGCCCATGTTTCATTATTGCCAGTGTGAATTTTAAAACTATGATCGAAAACGAAAAGGATACAGAGCAACTAAATTTATTTATAGGGATCATTAATTTTGAATTTTGAATTTTGAATTTTGAATTTGGAGCGAAGCGACGTGACTAGCATTACCGAAATTGCCCCAGATATCTATCGCATCTCAACCTATGACCCAAAAATAGATATGCAATTCATCCAGTTTTTAGTGAAGGATGAAGAACCATTATTATTTCATACGGGTTTAAAGGGGATGTTTCCACTAGTACATGATGCAGTGGCAAAGATTATTGACCCATCACAAATTCGCTGGATTAGCTTTAGCCATTTTGAAGCTGATGAATGTGGATCGCTAAATGAATGGCTGTCCCTTGCGCCAAATGCTCAGACAGTTTGTAGCCCCATAGCAGCCTTTGTGAGTGTAGATGATTTTGCAATTCGTCCATCCAAAATTATGCAACACGCTGAAGTTTTAAACACTGGTAAATATAGTTTTCAGTTTCACCATACACCACAAGTTCCTCACAGTTGGGATGCAGGATTATTCTTGGAAACTAGTCATAAAACCTTATTTTGCTCAGACCTTTTCCACCAGTTTGGAGATGTGGAAGCAATAACTGAGTCTGATGTGATTGAACGGTTCCGTCAAACAATAGTCAATTATGAAGCCAGTCCTTTTCCCAATTACATACCATACACAACACATACCAATCGCATTATCCAGGAATTAGCAGCACTCAAGCCGCGTACACTGGCGACAATGCATGGTTCAACGTTTGTGGGAGATGGTGAACGTGCATTGCAGGATTTAGCAGTTGTGTTGCGAGAAGTTTTGGTGAAGGAGTAGACATGACAACTTATCCCGTCGCCTCAAGTCCATCATTAGTGCAGCAGGCCGAATCTCTAGCTGCACAACTTGAGTTTACCCAATCCTCACTCCCAGAAGTTGGTCGCCTGTTGCATGTCCTCACCAGCCACATCACACAGGGTCAAATTGGCGAGATTGGTAGCGGGTGTGGGGTTGGTGCGGCATGGATTGTGAGTGCATTACACCCAAATAGTACATTGATTACTATTGAAAGCGATCGCGATCGTGCCAAAGTTGTGCAACAGCTATTTACTGATAAGTCTAATGTCCACGCACTTCAAGGCGACTGGCGCGACTTGCTCACCTACACTCCCTTCGATTTGTTATTTGCCGATGGCGGAAAGGCAAAACTCACAGAACCTCAGACATTGATAACTGCTCTCAAACCTGGAGGCTTCATCTTACTAGACGATCTCACACCTGAAGAATACTGGCCACCAGAATGGCAGGGACGTACAGATCCAATCAGGGAATTTTGGCTCAAAGATCCTCGGATTGCTGCCACAGAAATCCGCGTGACAGCAAAAAATGCAGTAATTTTAGCAACGCGCATCTAATGAATTATTTATGAATGCGACTTTCAATAAAAATAGTGTGCAAAGATTAATTCTGGTTAGACATTCGCTTCCAGAGAAAATAGCAAAATTGCCTGCTAGAGACTGGCCATTATCAGCAGAAGGACGAGAACGCTCAGAGTTGTTAGCGCAAAGGTTAGCAAATTTCCAACCAAGTACTATAACTGCTAGCAATGAGCCAAAAGCTATAGAAACTGTCCAAATTCTTGCCCAGAAATTTAATCAATCAGTTGAAGTTTTTGCAGGATTAAATGAACATAACCGTAGTAATCTTAGTTTTATAAAAGAAAAAAAGTTTATTGAAACCCTGACTGCTTTTTTCACCACACCAGACGAATTGGTGATGGGATTGGAAACAGCAACGCAAGCTCATCAACGCTTCCAGCAAGCTGTAGAAAATATTATTGCCAAAACTCCAACTGGTGATGTAATTATTGTGTCGCACGGCACTGTCATGACGCTGTTTATTGCTGCTTTTACTGGCAAACAACCATTTCATTTCTGGCAGCAACTTGAGCATCCAATGGCTATAGTACTAGCTTTACCAAATTTAAAATTACTAGAAATAATTACTGTAAAAAGTAGAGAAATAGAGGTTTAAATATGGGAAATTCATTTGATTGGATTGTATTAAAATCTAGACATATAGTAAAAGATAAATGGATTTCAGTACGCTCTGATACTTGCCAAATGCCTAATGGAATAATAGTTGACCCCTATTATGTTCTGGAATATCCAACATGGGTAAATGTTGTAGCTTTAACAAAAAATCAAGAAATTGTATTAGTAAAGCAATATCGTTATGGCATTAACAAAACAGTTTTAGAATTACCTGGTGGTTCTATGGAAGTAGAAGATACTTCACCATTGGAAGCGGCAAAACGTGAGTTATTAGAAGAATCAGGATATACAAGCAATAATTTTATTGAAACGGCTACACTCTCACCGAATTCAGCAACTCACAATAATCTAATTCATTGCTTTTTAGCAATAGATGTGGAATGTGTAGCTGATTTAAAGTTAGACGTAACAGAACAAATTGATGTAGTTTTATTACCCCTAGAAAAAGTAATTGAAGGTATTGAAAATGGTATATTACTGCAAACATTACATATTAGTTCATTATTTTTTGCTCTAAAGAAACTTGATAAAATGCAATTTACTTAGCCATCTAGCTAGAGTTATATTTGTCAATAACTTCACTAATGCATTAGATTATTCTGATTCCTTATGTCAAGCCTGATTGAGATGCTCTTACCCTGCTAAACGACATACTTTTACTTTATTCATAATCTTTGCACCTATTCTTTCATAAAAATTGATTCCACGCTCGTTAGACACAGCTACAGTCCAATCGATTCTGCCACAACCATTTTCTTTGGCAATCTGGCGCAAGCGTAGCATGAGTGCCTGACCAACTCGGTGGCTTCGATATTCAGCTTTGACATATAAATCATCAAGCCAAATTCCCTGTTTTGCTAAAAAAGTTGAATAGATAAAGTGATAAGTTGCCAACCCAATAGTATCGCCATTAACCTCAGCCAAAAGAACAAAAGCAAGAGGCGTTTCTCCAAATAAATCAATTTCTAGTTTTTGAGGAGTTGCTTCTACAGATTCAGGACAACCATCAAATTCGGCTTTCAAGTAAATCAATTCCATAATGGCAGGAATATCCCTTTGGTTTGCATCTCTAATTAGAATATTTCTGCCCTTTATGTTTTCCATATTTGCTATTTCACTAAAACTCATATTGGGGAATAACTTCTGTCTCATTCTTTGCTGCATTTATCCACTCTTGCATTGCTGCAAGTGCCAAAACTGACTCCGCATAATCTCTAGAAATAGTATCTAACTGCACATCATAGGCAATAAATCGCAGGACAACTGGAGCAAAAAACGCATCAGCAATTGTGAAATTACCAAACAAAAAATTGCCAATATTCCTAAATTTTTGACGTGATTCTTGCCAGATACTAGTAATACGGTCAATGTCTTGTTGTACGCCAGGTTCTAAACCTTTACCAGGATATTTAGTACGGCAGTTCATCGGCATATTCTGACGCAAGTTTTGAAATCCTGAGTGCATTTCTGCACTGACAGAACGAGCTAATGCTCTTGCAGCCTTATCCTCTGGCCACCATTGCAGGGTTGGAAAAGTTTCAGCTAGATATTCACAAATAGCAAGAGAATCCCACACTGTTTGCGTATCGTGCAATAACACAGGTACTTTTCCTGATGACGAATATTGCCGAACCTTTGCTGAAAAATCTGGGTCGTTATAGAGAGGAATCCGAATCTCATTGAATTCCAAACCGAATTGCTTCATCGCTAACCAAGGACGAAGTGACCAAGATGAATAATTTTTGTTGCCGATTACCAAAGTAAGTTGTGTCATGTTTTTAATACCGATAAAGTTGTTCAATCCACATAAACACATCAGTTTCGGAACCAGAAGAAAAAGATTTTCCGGTTGCCGGGTCGTAAGCTTGCCAATAGATATTACCGTGGCGGTCAACCTTTTGCCAAACTTGTAATTCATTAGGATCGGTTAGCAGTTTTTTAACAAAATTTTCCCAAATCAGATGCAGAGATTTCCAGAAGTTTGAATGGATTTTTTTCTGGAATGACGGACTACAATTTATTTCTATATCTTCTGTTGATAGACATCTAATGTTATTGTTCATAAAATTATTCCTGAAAGTTGCTCAGTAAATAAAACAGTAACAACATCTCAGTTAGGAATCAAATCATGGCTTGTATAGGTTCTATAAATGGGATTTATAGATATGAAAAATCACTAATACAACCTTTTTGCCACAATGAAGTCAGGATGTGTATACTTTTGTTCTCATCAATTGACTATGAAACTCTCCCAACTCCGAGCCATAGTTGCAGTCGCAGATTGTGGTAATTTTAGTGAGGCAGCCTTAGAATTGCAGCTTTCCCAGCCTGCAATTAGTCATGCGATCGCCACCCTAGAAGAAGAATTAGGTGTGCCATTATTTGCTAGAGGTCGTCACGGTGCTGTGCTGACACCTGCTGGAGAGCGCATTTTGTATCATGCGCGTCAAGCAATGCAGCATCTAAAAATGATGCAACACGAAGCAAACCTGCATAAAGGTTTACATGGTGGTCATGTGCGAATTGCGGCTTTTCGGAGCGTTGCTACTCATCTATTACCGAAAGCGATCGCTCAATTTCACAATCAATTCCCAGAGATTGCTGTCACAATCATAGAGTGTGCTGCTTTCACAGATGTAGAGCAGTGTTTGCATGATGGACGTGCCGATATTGGTATTACCTGTCTCCCAACTGGTGAAGAATTTGAAACCTGGGAAATTTTTCGGGATGAGTATGTAGCTTTACTACCACCAGATAGCAAAATTAGCAGTTCGCAAATTACTTGGGAAGACATAGCAGCCTATCCGCCGGTTTTGCTTCCTTGTACACCCTGTGGGCGCATTCTTCACAACCACCTGAAGACTTTAGCAATTCCAATCCATACTGCTACCGACATTCAAGAAGATTCCACAGTCGTTAGTATGGTGAATCAAGGACTGAGAGCAGCTATTATGCCTCGTTTAGCAGCTGTACCCATTCCACCAAAGGTGCAGGTATACAGTTTACCTGCACCGCTTGAAAGAGTCATTGCAACTGCAACTTTATCTAATGCTCTGCAAGTACCTGCGGTATTCACCTTTTTGGAAATGTTGAGTAAATTTGATTTTTATAGTTTAGCTAAATTCACTTATTGAATACATCCAAATTACGAACTTGTATTGAGCGTCTTGCCTTGAGCGAAGTCGAAAGGAGCCGAAATATTACGCATTAGTTAAACCGATGCCTCCTTTAGCGAATTCTTCAACAGTTTTTTGGGAGAATTCATGAGTTGCGATCGCCTGCAACATTGCCAATGGTAAAGTTAAATGATCCGCCCCGGCTTGTAACGATGCGGCTGCTTCTTCAGGAGATTTGATACTAGCTGCCAAGATTTCCATATCACTGCCTTTGAGTACGCTAGCCATATCCCTCACCAAAGCAATACCATCACCTAACAATCGAGTAGCTCGATTTACATAAGCTATGGCAATTTTAGCTCCTGCTTCCCGTGCTACTGCTGCCTGGGCTGCACTATAAATCGCTGTCACTGAACAGGTAATTTCTGGTGATAGACTCGCTACCACTTCAAACCCTAACGGTGTTGCAGGAATCTTCAAAATTGTTTGTGAACCAATAATCTCTAAAGCTTTTCTACCTTCAGCTAGCATCCCAGCTTTATCAGATGCCATAAGTTGATAATATAACGGGCCATTTGTCAAGGAAACCAATTTTTTGAGCGTGGTTTCTGGTGGAGTATCGCTTTGAGATAACAGCGTGGGATTTGTTGTAATACCTTTTACCCATCCCCAAAGCTTAACAACTTCAGCTTCCGATGCGATCGCGGAGTCTAGATATAGTGCCATACTTAATTCCTCACTTTTACTATCTGCATTTCTCCTGCTATACACCCTACATCGTTCAGAAGCTCTGTACTGAATATTTCTGCCAATCCCTATCAGATAAGCATTTTATTTGTTGATTCTATACTTTTTTAAATACCTACCCTTGCAAGCCACTATCCATTCCCCTTTCCTGAAGAAATGCATCAAATGTAAACCTATCCGGTAGCGAAGTTTGTGCGCCTGGTTTTGTCGCTGTCAAAGCACCTGCTGCTGCACCCCAGACAACTGCTTGATGTAAGGAAAGTCCTTCAAAAAGTGCCGCCGCTAAACCACCATTAAAAGCATCGCCTGCGGCTACTGTGTCAACTGCATGAACTGAAAACGTAGGTACAAAAAACTTTTCTTCAGCAGTAGCACAAAAAACACCCTTAGCACCTAGTTTGACGATCGCACATTTCACACCCCGTTGTAATAAAACCGCAGCTGCTTTGGCGGCTTGTTCCTCGCCATCCACAGGAAAACCCACCAATTGCGCTGCTTCAACTTCATTCGGTGTAATAATGTCTACCAATGGATACAATTCATCTGGTAAATTAGATTGTGCGGGTGCGGGATCGAAAATTACTTTTATATTTGCACCTTTTGCGGCTTTGGCAGCAGCAACCACGGCAGTAATAGGAATTTCTAGTTGTAAAAGTAGTGCTGTAGCTTCTGGTAAAAAGTGGGATAATCGCTCTATATCTTCTTGATTGACGCGCCCATTTGCACCAGGAATGACGACGATTTGATTTTCACCAGTATGACTCACGGTGATAATAGCGACTCCAGAACTTACAGTTTTATCTACAAAAATGTTATCAGTCTGCACACCAGATGCTTGCAAATTGTTAACAAGTTCCGTACCAAAATCGTCTGCGCCTACACGCCCCACTATCTGGGTAGGAATGCCCAATTTTGCCAATGCTACGGCTTGATTGGCTCCTTTCCCTCCCGAAACTTTAAAAAACTCTTCTCCTAGTAACGTTTCTCCTGCAACTGGCAACCGGGGTGTTGTTGCTACCAAGTCTATATTGATGCTGCCGAAGACGATAATACTCATGATGCTGCTCTTAAAGTTATTTTGATTGATATTACAGGATGCGATGTCTACGACGGGTGGTTCCTGAGCGCAGCGTCTCCGATAGGAGAAGGGCTACGCCTACGCAAATATGTAAGTAAATTAGGGTTATGTGAAACGCCCGAAATGATCAATTCTCATAATTTACATCATGGTTAGTTGTACAGTGCTTAAGTGATAAACTCCTTTAACCCTTTTGGTGGTGTTGCTGATTATATGTATGAATTTTTTGTAGAAAGGCAAAATCATTGTGGTAAAAGCGTAAACTCTACGGACACAATACTTTTCGGATAAACCCAACAATCTCTTTTTTGGTTTGGGAGAAAGGTAAATTTAAACCTTTTCCCTTTCCCCTTTCCCCTTTAACCGAAAAGTATTGCTACGGACACTTGCTTCTCTTTTCCGGCACGCCGTGAAATTCTTCACCAATAACTGGGAACCATATAACCATCGTTTTAATGGTTGTCTTGTTAGGAGTAGGTTATGACATTCAAAATTCTCAGTTTAGATGGTGGTGGAATTCGTGGTGTAGTTTCAGTACAAATGCTCAAAGAGGTTGAAAGTCGAATCCAAGCAACTTACGGCTTAGAATTACACCAATACTTTGACATGATTACTGGTACTTCTACTGGTTCAATTATTGCTGCGGGACTGGCGAAAGGCTTAAATACCACTAAACTGCTGGAACTATATCAAACAAAAGCCAAGGACATCTTTCCGCAGCCAAGGAATTTTGAAAAACCTTGGCGATTTGTCAGAGATATATTTTCACCCAAATATTCTCATGATGGATTAGAGAATGCGCTTAAAGATGATTCTGCTTTGGGTGAAACTAAAATTGGCGAAATTACCAATACCATATTGTTGATTCTCGCCTATGATATGCGTTATCGCAACACAACTTTTTTCACCAATTTACATCCTGATTTGGGCGCTCAGTGGTACGATGGACTTCCACTCAAAGATATATGTATTAGTTCGGCATCAGCGCCAACTTTTTTCCCTCCACGCGAGTTAACAGCATCTAACGAACAGGTATTTGGTAAATGGTCATTCCCTCACATTGATGGTGGAGTTTGTGCTAATAATCCATCCTTGGCAGCAATTAGTCATGCTTTAAAAGTGAGTCGTTCTCGTAAACTATCGCCAGAAGATAAGAAAAAACATAATTTAGAGAATCTCAAGCTAGAGGATATTTCTGTACTTTCTATCGGTACGGGTAGAAGCGCGAACCCATTTGAATATGAAAAAATAAAAAAATGGCACAAATTAAGCTGGGTAGAACGGCTTGTGGATGTATTCATGGAGCCAACAGGTGAAATCAATGCTACGATTTGTCAAAATATCCTTGGAGGTTTTGAGTTAGGGCACTATCTCCGATTGGATTTTGATTTGAATGAGAGATACCAAATCTCAGCAAATGAAAATTATAAAATGACTCGTACTCTCATAGAAAAAAAAGAGGAAAGAAAAAATAAGTATTTAGTTAAAGCTGTAAATACAAACCCCAAAGAATACAAGAATTATGAGAAGGATATGCGTGTGAATGAAGAGATGGATGATTCCACAGATAAAAATATTACCACTTTGATTGCTACAGCTCAAGCTTTCATTGACTATGGTCTAATTTTTGAGTCCAGAGTATATGGTGAAGGGCCTCAAGTAAAAGAGGCAATTAGACAATTCATTGACAATAATCCTGTTACTCATACAATTACTAATCAGACCGAGGCGCTACCAGTTTGACATCGTTGCTAGGCAACTCTAGCAATCCTGAATCATTCCTGAAAAACAAGATATCCGACCTCTTTGATAAATCGGATATCTGCGGCTTAAAATTCTCACAAATCAAATCAGATTGCGATAAAAACAGAATTTGTTCTGAGGCGATTGCAGCAACAGTTGGCTCACTGTTATATGACTCCTATTTGATTTTTGAAATATACTTAGGTTGCCCACTAAAAACTGGTGTTAACCTTTGCAAAACTTGCTTCAATACCATTACCGTCCAATCTATATCAGCTTCAGTCGTATCACGCCCCAAAGTTATACGAATTCCCCCCAAGGCAGCTTTTTCTGAATAACCCATCGCTAACAATATCGGGCTAGGGCTAAGTTTACCACTGTGACAAGCAGCACCAGCACTGATACCGATGCCAGCAAGGTTTAGCTGTCGCACCAAGGCTTTACCGCTAAGTTTTTCCCCGTCGGCGTATTCTAGGCACATACTGACATGGTGAGGTAAACGATCGCAAGCATCCCCTGTAGGAATTAAACCAGGAATCTCAGCTAATTGGGCAAAGGCGCGATCGCGTAACTCAATTAATCGTGGTGTTTCTGTAGCTAATTCTTCGGCTGCTAATTCTGCTGCTACACCAAATCCGGCAATTATCGGTACTGCTTGCGTACCAGAACGCAGTCCCATTTCTTGTCCACCACCACCCAGTAAGGGCATCAACTCCACACCAGGACGCACATACAACGCCCCTACACCTTGCGGCCCATATATTTTATGGCTGGAAAGGCTAAGTAAGTCTACAGGTAGTTGTTGCACATCTATGGGTAAGCGTCCCGCAGCTTGCACCGCATCTGTATGGAACAAAGCACCATGCGATCGCACAATTTTACCCAGTTCTGCGATCGGTTGCACAGTCCCAACTTCACTTTGACCGTAAATTATAGAAACTAAGGCTGTGTTATGTCGCAACGCCGCTTTTAAATCCAAGGGATTGACTCTGCCTTTAATATCTACAGATAAGCGCGTAACTTCCCAACCCCACATTTCTAGCAACCGCACTGTTTCAGAAATTGCGGAATGCTCAACACTGGAGATAATTATATGTTGAGGTACAGCATATAACCGAGCTACACCCATAATTGCTAGATTATTTGCCTCAGTGCCACCAGAAGTAAAAACGATCGATTCAGGGGTAGCGGCGTTAATTAAACCAGCAACTTGGACTCTGGCTTGTTCTACAACCGTTGCTGCTCGTTGTCCCCACTCATGTAAACTGGAAGGATTGCCCCACTGTTGAGTGAGGACTGTTTGCATAACTGCGATCGCTTCTTTTCGAGTCGGAGTAGTGGCGCTGTAATCTAGATAAATTTGCATATAACCGATAATGGTGAGAACACACGTTGGTGATAGACTGCGGATTTGTCAGGATATACAGTTTTTGTGGACAAATCCTGAAAAAAATATCTGTAATTTTACATCTAACAGTGAATTTTTCCTTGACTTGAAAACTTATTTCTCTACTTAATTCAGACCACAAAATTTTGGGAATGATAAATATATCCACTCCCAATTCACTTTTAACAGATTACAGTGCAACTTATCTCTAGACAAAGATATTTTTTATATATCTTTTTACTGATATTCTCCCTCCCTGGTTGTCAACGAGTCCAATCCTACAATCAGCGTCCAGCACCCTTACCACAAAACCCGTTAATTCAAGCTTACTTTAACCATTCTGAGTCTTCAGAATACCAAGAAGCTTACCGTCAGCAAACTCGCCTGGGAGATGATTTAGAAAAACAGATTGCGGATGCGATTACGAATGCTAAATCTACAGTAGATATAGCGGTGCAAGAATTACGTTTACCCAAAGTTGCCCAAGCATTGGTTGATAGACAAAAAGCTGGGGTAAAAGTCAGGGTAATTTTAGAAAATATTTATAGCCGACCTTGGAGTAGTTTAACATCTGCTGAAGTAGGTAAGTTAGATAAAAGAGAACAAGAACGCTACAACGAATTTCGCCAATTTATTGATATTAACCACGATAATCAACTAAGCCCAACCGAAATCAATCAAAGGGATGCTTTGATAATTTTGCAGAATGCCAAAATTCCCTGGCTAGACGATCAAGCAGATGGTTCAGCGGGTAGCAGCTTGATGCATCATAAATTTGTGATTGTGGACAATCGCCTCGTAATTATCACTTCAGCTAATTTTACATTAAGTGATACTTCGGGTGATTTTACAAATTCTAGTAGTTTAGGCAATGCCAATAACTTATTGCAGATTGACAGCCCAGAATTAGCTGCTTTCTTTACAGAAGAATTTAACATTATGTGGGGTGACGGGCCGGGAGGTCAAGCAGATAGTCGATTTGGTTTGCAAAAACCGATACGTTTACCTAAACAAATAACTTTGGGTAATACCAAAATTACTGTGCAATTTTCGCCTACTTCTCCAACTCAACCTTGGAATAACAGTAGTAACGGTTTAATTGGTAAAACTTTAGATTCAGCAACCAAGTCTATTGATATGGCGTTATTTGTATTTTCTGAACAGCCTCTTGCCAATATTTTAGAAAAGCGCCATCAACAAAGTGTGCAAATTCGCGCTTTAATTGAACCACAATTCGCTTACCGTCCTTACAGCGAAGCCTTAGATATGATGGGGATTGCCCTTAGTAATAAATGTAAATATGAAATTGACAATCATCCTTGGTCAAATCCAATTACTACCGTAGGTGTACCTGTATTACCCAAAGGCGATTTATTGCATCATAAATTTGGTGTTATTGATAGTCAAACAGTAATTACAGGTTCTCATAATTGGTCAGATGCTGCCAATAATGGTAACGATGAGACACTTGTAGTGATTGAAAATCCGATAGTTGCTGCCCATTATGTGCGAGAATTTGGTCGTCTTTATACCAAAGTTAAACCCGGTTTACCACCAGCAATTCAAGAAAAAATCAAATTAGAACAAACACGGTGTCCTCAGATAAAAACTTCTTCATCAAGTGAGTTACAAGCGATTCAAAAAGTCAATATCAACACTGCAAGTTTAGAAGAATTAGCAACTCTCCCTGGCCTGGGTAAGAAGTTAGCACAGCGAATAATTATTAGTCGTCAGCAGCAAAAATTTACATCTTTATAAGACTTAGAAAGAGTTACAGGAGTGAGCGCTAGAACTTTAGAAAAATGAAGCGTAGGCGATAGCCCGTCGTAGACATCGCGTGACTTGGTAGGGTAGCAAAACTGTGCTACCCTACGAGAGTCTATATTCTACTTAGTTAATTAAAAACATCTACATCTAAGATTACACAAATGCGATCGCTAGCTAGCTAAATCAACTAAACTGCGGAAATGCCCATTCTGAGAAAATCGTTCTGCTATTATTTGTTGATAAACCGCCTCATAGCCATCAGTCATGTGCTTAACACTGAAAACATTTTCGACATACTGACGACAGGCATAGCGGTCTAACTCTACGACGCGATCAATGGCACTGATGCACTCTTGAATATTATTGCAGAGGAAACCCGTCTTACCGTGGGAAATTACCTCTTCAGTAGACCCCAACTTCAGCGCAATCACTGGCGTACCTGAAGCCATTGACTCTACCATCACCAATCCAAAGGGTTCCCGCCAAGTGATGGGGAACAGAGTTGCGACTGCACCTCCCATCAGGGCATTTTTTTGAGCGTGGTTGGCTTCACCCAAATACTCAATTTGCTCTCCGTCAATATGTGGTTTAATTTCCTTCTCAAAGTATTCCACATCAACGACATCTATCTTACCCGCCATTTTTAAATGCCAACCAGCAAGTTTTGCAATTTCTATGGCTAAATGCACTCCCTTTTCTGGAGACATCCGGCCTAAAAATGCTAGGTAAGGAGGATTTTCTGGTTGGGAGTGAAACTTATAACTGCTAACATCAATCCCGTTGTAAACCGTCGCTATACAGTTCAACCCTAATCTTGGTTCTCGTTGTGAATTGGAAATATTGACGTAGGGTTGTTTTTTCCCAAAACTAAACATCTTTTCGTTGTCAGGGGTAAAAGTACCGTGCAACGTGTGAACCGTAGGAGTTTTTACTAGATTTGCATAAGGCAGTGCCCCATGACCAATATGAGAGTGGATAATATCAAACTCTTCTGCGCGTTCATATACCGAAGCTAGATTTAGCATCTCGTAAATACTGTAATCTTTGATTGTGCGATCAAGTCTGAGAGCGCGGGGATGAACTGAAATTAGTTTTGCCAGACTAATTGAATCTCCCGATGCAAATAAAGTTACTTCGTGTCCGCGCCGGACTAATTCATCAGTCAGTAACCCTACTACTAACTCTATGCCACCATAAGCTGGAGGTGGAACTCTTTCCCACAGTGGAGCTAATTGAGCAATTCGCATCATAAACCTCCTAAAAATCAAACTTGAATTAGAAGTTTTTTATTTCTGTTGTTTGAGTGCTTATAATTGATTCACTTGGCATCAATAAAGTAGCTTCAGATACTAAACTTCTTAACAATTCCCTTTAAATCTTATGCTCTTATTTATATATTTTTCATCTATCCTAGTACGGAAATTACCCACTCCTCAAGAGGTAAATACACTCTGATTTATTGTTTTTTAGTGTTTGGTGCAATTTTAAATATAGATTTTTTTACAGCCAATAATTTCCTAAAATCGTCAAAAATCAAGTTAAATACTGATAATAGGCAGAAAAAGTCAGCTATTACCTATCAATTGTCCGATTTACAAATATTAATTAAAAAATAATTCATGTAGATACTTTTTGGGCGGCTTTCCGTACTCTCAATAATAATTTGTAGCCAACCAAAGGGTAAAGTCGGTAGCTTGAAATCAGAACAGCAATTTTTCTTATAAGTTCTATCCAAGTTCTTAAACAGTTAACTATTAGACATCTTCAAAAATTAAATATGCGTTATCCAGAACCGTTATAGAGACATAGCAGTGCTACGCAATACTTGTCGGGTTTTGGGGAAAAGGGGAAGGTGGGGCCCCCTCTGGGGATAAGGGGCGGGGGAAAGGGGAAAGAAAAAACCTTTAACCTTTACCCTTTAACCTTTTGCTATTGGATTCTCCACTAGTTAAAAAGGAGAGAAGATAGTTAAATAATTGACTTATTACATAAAATATGATATTTTATATTGCTATCAATAAAAATCATATATAAACGTGAATATCTCCCCATCTCTCAAAAAACCGCGTGTCTCATGGCAAGCGGTTTTCTCACTGTTGATATTTGTGTTCATGTACCTGCCCATACTGGTACTTAGTTTTTATAGCTTCAATCAGTCGCCTTACAGTGCAACTTGGCAAGGATTCACTCTCGATTGGTATCGCAAGTTGTTCAGTGACGATCGCATCTTATCAGCTTTGCAAAACAGTATGATAGTTGCAGGTTGTGCCGTGGCAATTTCCGCAGTGCTGGGAACCTTGATGGCGGTTGGGTTGGCGCGTTACGAATTTCCTGGTAAAAAATTGTATCGGGGTATTGCTTACCTACCATTGATTATTCCTGATATTGCGATCGCAGTGGCTACCCTAGTATGTCTAGCAGCCTTTGCAATACCTTTGAGTTTGTGGACGATAGTTGCAGCCCATGTGGTGTTTTGTTTGGCCTACGTTGGGCTTGTAGTTGCTTCCCGACTGACTAATTTAGATCCACACTTAGAAGAAGCAGCACTAGATTTAGGTGCTACACCAACCCAAGCTTTCATCAAAGTATTGCTACCTCAATTAATGCCTGGGATTATTGCTGGTTGTCTCTTAGCTTTTGTTCTTAGCTTAGATGACTTTCTTATTGCTAGTTTTACTGCTGGTAGCGGTTCTAACACTCTGCCAATGGAAATTTTTAGCCGGATTAGAACCGGAGTTAAACCTGATATTAATGCTCTGAGTGTAATGTTAATTTTAGCATCTGCGATCGTTGCCCTTGTAGCTGAATTAATTCGCGCTTCTGGAGAGAATAAAGCTTTTAAATAAGAGTCGCAATTGGCAATAAAAGTTACAGGTAGGTGATTTGGTTATTCGTGAACTTTTTTAGATAGTAAACAACAGTTATATTAAAATTTAGGGTGGATTACGGCAAGCCTAACGCCCGAATATTATGGCAATATGCCGTGCTTTCTGCTAACACAACGTCATAGTATAGATAAGTCAATATAGATAATTAATTTATCCTTATGCCCTCGTGTGAAAGATAGTTTTAAGCACATGAATAAACTTCCGTGTTCGCTTCTCTACATAACTGCTTTCAATTAGATCATATTGGGGCTAACTTTGGAGAAGATGCTATTTCCCCCTCATTATGCAAATCTGCCAAAATCCCAATTGCTCAAATCCATTCAACTCTGATAGCAATAGATTTTGCGTGAGTTGCGGACAAAGCAACTTTGGCAAACTTCTCAGAAATCGTTACCGCGTATTAAGACTCTTAGGTGAAGGCGGATTTAGTAGAACATATTCTACAGAAGATGTAGACAGACTAAACGCCCCTTGCGTCATCAAGCAATTTTTCCCTCAATTTCAGGGAACAGGACAACGCACTAAAGCCGCAGAATTTTTCAAAGAAGAGGCTTTTAGATTGTATGAACTGGGAGAAAATCATACCCAAATTCCCAGATTACTAGCCTATTTTGAACAAGGTACTAGTTTGTATCTCGTACAAGAATTTATTCAAGGTAAAACTCTATTACAAGAAGTTCAGCAACAAATTTATGGTGAACAAGAAATTTGGGAACTTTTAGCTGATTTATTGCCAGTACTGCAATTCATTCATACTCATAATGTCATTCATCGAGATATCAAACCAGAAAATATCATCCGCCGTGCAAGTGATGAAAAACCTGTATTAATTGACTTTGGTGGTGCTAAACAGGTAACACAAACTAGTATAGGAAGACAAGCTACGGTAATTTATACCCTTGGTTATGCCCCAACAGAACAAATGGCTGGATTTGCTTGTCACGGTAGTGATTTGTATGCTTTGGGTGTAACTTGTGTGCGTCTTTTAACTCAATGTTTGCCCTTGCAGGATGCTTCTGGGCAGATTAATGACCCTATTTATGATGCTATGAGCGCTAAATGGTTGTGGCGCGAACGTTTACAAGAAAAAGGTATTACTATCAGCGACGAATTAGGA
Source organism: Nostoc sp. DedQUE12b (assembly GCF_034530835.1). Taxonomy (NCBI): domain Bacteria; kingdom Bacillati; phylum Cyanobacteriota; class Cyanophyceae; order Nostocales; family Nostocaceae; genus Nostoc; species Nostoc sp. DedQUE12b. The sequence goes on from NZ_JAVRCI010000006.1 coordinate 23,632, forward strand.
AAAATTTTAGATAAATTACTCAAACATCTACCGAGTGAAAGGTATCAAACAGCAGTAGAAGTCATCAACGATTTGAAGTTTGCCACATCGAACATTGAACCTGTTGCCTTAAAAATTGTTTCGATGCCTCAACCTATATTATCGCTGCCACCACAAAAAGTAATCGTACCATTGCCCCCATTAGAAACCTTTGAATTTGACGTAGTGACAGTAGACACAGGGGGTAGAGAAGTAAACCGCATGAGTGGTAACGCAAACTTCTTTGCTGAAGAATTAGGTAAGTCTGTCACATTAGAAATGGTATCGATTCCTGGTGGTACTTACATGATGGGTTCACCGGAATTTGAAGGAGATGCTGACGAACGCCCTCGACATCAAGTTACCGTTGAACCATTTTTTATGGGGAAATTTCCTGTAACTCAAGCACAGTGGAGAGTAGTAGCAGCTTTACCCAAAGTCAAACAAGCTTTAAATCCCCATCCATCGAAATTTAAGGGTCTAGATAGACCAGTAGAAAATGTATCTTGGTATGAGGCTGTAGAATTCTGTCTTAGGCTATCAGAAAAAACTGGACGCGACTATCGTTTACCGAGTGAAGCTGAATGGGAATATGCTTGTCGGGCCGGAACTACAACATCATTCCACTTTGGCGAAACCATTACCTCTGAGTTAGTCAGCTGCACTATGGAACCAAAAAGCAAATTCCGTAAAGAAACAACAAACGTCGGTAGTTTTAAAGTCGCCAACGCCTTTGGATTGTACGATATGCACGGGTTAGTTTGGGAATGGTGTGCTGATTCGTGGCATAACAATTACAACGATGCACCCTTAGATGGAACAGCTTGGGAAGTTGGCGGTGATATGAATCGTCGCGTGCTACGCGGTGGTTCTTGGAGTTTTAGTGCAGAACTTTGTCGCAGCGCTAGCCGTAGCTGGAATGAGTCAGACGGTGGACTGAGGGTTTGTGGCTTTAGAGTAGTATTTTCTGTAGAGGAGATTATTTTGTAATTTAATTACAAGGCTGTATAAATTATGAATAACAAAATTGAGAAAGGTGACATAGTAGTTATAAATAAAAATGGAAAATATCATCAGCAAGTAGGTGAAGTTAGTCAGATAGATTACAATATTTTCTTTGTCAAAATAGTTTTAGTAAAGTTAGGTAATCAAGAAGAAGCCTTTGAAGAAAAAGATTTACAATTACAAATTAAAAAGCCCAGCTTGCAAGAAATAATTGTATCAGTAGACAAAATTTTAGAACAAGTTGCTCAGATTGCCCACTTGCCGACAAAAGAGAAAGTAGAGTTACCTAACCGTCTGAAATATCTGAAATTAGATATTCCTAAACTAGATAAGCAGTTGATTCAAAAAAACTTCGACACTATAGATAAAATACTCGCAGCAACAAGAGAAACAGACTCATCAGCAAGCTTTTGGCAGGAAATAGATCCTAATTTGAGAAAAATAAGCTGGTGGATTAGAACAAGTCTGTGAACTAAGAAGTAAATCAGCTTTCTCTGGTTCTCAGCTAGGGTCTGCGAATTAGGGTAAGAGCATCTCAATCAGGCTTGACATCAGGAATCAGAAGAATAGACCTCTTGTAAAAATCGTTGAATCACCCCTCTCCAACCCTCCCCGTATGTATTGGAGAGGGAGCAAGATTTCAATTTTCCCCCCAATATATCGGGGGGATTAAGGGGGGTCGATTCGACTTATACATAGGTCTAATCTAATGTATTGTCAATGAAACAACTTAGAACCTGAATTATATAATATTATATGAATGAATAAAATAATCAATCAGGCAAAGTTAGGGTAATTTACTCAGTGGTGTCGCTAAACCGTCAATGCTGACAAGATTTTTCTTCTGTTGATATTCTCGAACTCCCTCTTCGCCTTTTTTAGTAGCCCAGTTTACTAGAGTCTGGCGCTGACCTTGATATTCATAAAGTGGTACGCCAAAACCACAGGAAGTCTGAATTTTTTCAATGTCAGCGACGATAATTTGACGAGTTCCAGGTATTGGCAAAAATAGAGAATACAGGGAGTCCCACTCTGGAGAATTCGGTAAAATTGTGGTTCCTTGACCGTAAAGACGCAAGATACACGCGGGTTCTTGAAAGGCACAAAACATGAAGGTTATCCGCCCATTTTCTTGCAAGTGGGCTGATGTTTCGTTACCATTACCTGTTAGGTCTAAATAACATACTCGGTTGGGAGACAGGATACGAAAGCAGTCCTGACCTTTAGGAGACAGGTTAACATGGCCCGTGGGACTCAAAGGTGCAGAGCCAACAAAGAAAAGGTGTTGGGCAGCAATAAAGTCTTGCAGTTCTTCAGTAATAAAGTCAAACAATTTAGACATAGACTGTCTGATTTATATTTACAAATTGATTGTATTCTCAGCCTATGTCTTAGCTAAAAATCTAGCAAGGTATAATTACTAATGTCTGGTTTATCAGAAAGGAGTGGGGAGTTGGGAGAAAACTGTTACTGTCTCATATATCGACTAGCCATTTGGATGGCATCAGCAATATCGACATCACCATCACCATCAGCATCCAAGAAGGAATTTAGTACAGGATTTCCGCCAGCTTGGGGATTTTGAGTATTGGCACCTGATTGCAAAAACTTTAGCACCAAAGGTACTGCCAAAGGCAGCAATTGTTGAACGATACCAGCATCCAACCCAGTGCGCTGGGCAGCAACTTGAGCTACTTGCTGTTGTATCTGAGGAGAAAACAACGAATTGACGGCTTGGGGATTGGGAGAAGTACCAGCATATTGACTGACTAAATTTTGTGTGGCTTCATTACCATCTGTGGCTTGTTTGTTTTGTAAAGCAGAACGCACTTGACCACCCACAATTGACAAAACTGATTGGATGGTAGAAGGGTCTGTGCCTGTGCGATCGCTCAACTGCTGTACAGTATTAACAATGCTTCCTATTTGACTTAAGCTGCCCTGTTGATTGGGATTAGCAACGGCACCAAGAATTTGATCGAAAAGTCCCATAAGTTTGTTTCTCTCTTTGTTCTCAAAAACTTGCCAAAACTGGCTGGAAGTTTTTTGTGTACGCGGACTTTTTTTGTAAGTCTAATAAAAGATTAAAACACGCTAGCTCTAAATTTTAACAGTTACTAGCTCAAGTATGAGAAATCGATCGAGCAATGACAAATTCTGTGCTTCGATTTAACTCAGACTGGCAAGTAATTTTACCCTAATGTTTTTCTACCACAATCTTAGATGCGTAGGCGTAGCCCGCACCTCAACATGGTTCGGCTCCCTTCTCTACGAGAAACTGCGCCTTAAGCGTAGCTATGCCGCAGGCTTTACGACTGCGCTCAAGGCATCACTAGCCTTTAACCCTTAATGCGTCCTGCTTTGCTTGTAAAAAATGCTTCAAGTTCCCACTAACAAAATAAATCGCTGTCTGTAGAAAAATGTTTATCTATCTTACAGACAGCGATCGCAAAACGCTCAACTTATTTGCTCTACGCTAATGCCCCTACTTTCTCTAGTAAGCCTTGAAACAACCTCAAGCCGTCACTACCCCCTAGCATTGCGTCTGATGCCCTTTCTGGGTGCGGCATCATTCCCAACACATTACCTCGGCGATCGCTAATCCCAGCAATGTTGTTGAGTGAACCGTTTGGATTCTCCCCTTCATAGCGAAATATGACTTGTCCGTTATCTTCAATTTTTGCGAGAGTGGCTTTATCAGCGTAGAATCGCCCCTCTCCGTGGGCAATGGGCAAAGTGATAACTTCACCAGTTGTATAAGCTTGCGTCCATAGATTAGTACGTTCAACTTTCAAAAGGACGCGATCGCAAATAAAATGCAAATCCCGGTTTCTGGTTAACACCCCTGGCAAAAGTCCAGCTTCAGTTAATACCTGAAAGCCGTTGCAAATACCGAGGACAAACTTACCCTTTTGGGCGTGTTCCACAACCTGCTGCATCACGGGTGAAAAACGCGCGATCGCACCACAGCGCAGATAATCCCCGTAACTAAAGCCACCAGGAATAATCACGACATCCAAATCAGCAATATCTGTTTCTTGATGCCAAACCATGCGCGTTGGTTGCCCCAGTAAATCTCTGGTTACATAAGCAACATCGCGATCGCAATTAGAACCGGGAAAAACAACAACACCGAATTTCATGATTAGTTAGGGGAGGCAGGGGAGCAGGGGAGCAGGGGGGCAGGGGAGCAGGGGGCAGGGGAGCAGGGGGCAGGGGAGCAGGGGAGCAGGGGAGAAGTTGCATTCTCTTGGCTCCTTTGCTCCTCTGCCTGTTATGCTCAGTCCTTAAAATACCCCGGTTTGAGTTTCGACCTCAATTAATTCAAAGCGGTAATTTTCAATTACGGGATTTGATAGCATTTGGTCACAAATGGTATCAAGGTCTTTACGCGCTTTTTTCTCTTCGGTTGAGGTGATGGTGAGTTCAATGTACTTGCCAATCCGCACCTGGTCAACGTTATCGTATCCCAGTTGCTTAAGACCGGATTGTACAGCCACACCAGCGGGGTCTAAAACTGAAGGACGAAGGGTCACGAAAATTTTGGCTAGATACTTGGTTTGCACGGGCTTTTGCTGAATGCTGCGATCGCTATACTATAACTTTCTGTTCCAACTGAGTGAAAATAAGATTACGAAGCGGTTAAAGTTAATCGATCGATTAACTCATCTAACAGCTTCAAACTACAGTGGCATACTTAAATAATTGTCTATGAGAGCTATACGCACCCGCAGTCAAGAGCGTATTTTCAACCTACTGAAAACTATCAAAAAAGGCATTTCCGCCCAAGATATTTACGTAGAACTACGTAATACAAATCAGAGTATGGGTTTAGCAACAGTTTACCGTTCTTTAGAAGCTTTAAAACTAGAAGGCATGGTACAAGTGCGGAATTTGGCTAACGGTGAAGCCCTCTATAGCCTAGCACAACAAGATAAACACCACCTTACTTGCTTGCAATGTGGTGTCTCAATTCCGATTAATCAATGCCCAGTTCATGACTTAGAAAACCAGCTAGAATCAAGCCATAAATTTAAAGTTTTTTACCACACCCTAGAGTTTTTTGGTTTGTGCAGTCAATGCCAGGTAAATCAAGCTAGTGAGATTAGCCAATAGTCATACCAATTCTATGTGATGTTGCACTTCATTTTTCCACAGACTCAAGCCCGTGGCTACCAGAAAAAAGCCTGCTTATACAGGCTAATAATGTGAATTTCTAATTTCTATAAAGAAATGGTGTGAGCAGGAAATTTTCTTTGCTCTTCAAGCTTAACTACAGGAGTAATGCAGTGTTGAGAATTAGCGTTGAAGAAGCAGCTATGAATTTAAAATCTCTCTTGGAACGGGTAGCTAGGGGAGAAGAAGTAATTTTGCTAGAGCAAGATAAAGCTGTCGCTCGTTTAGTTCCTCCGCTACAAAAAGAAGAACAATTAGCAAGTATGAAGCAATTTCGTGATTCTCTTGCGATTAAGGGTGAATCATTGAGTACAACTGTCATAAATGCACGTACAGAGGAACGTCGTTGATTTATTTAGATACAAGTGTCATTGCTCCTTTGTATTGGACAGAGGCTTTAAGCGATGCAGTTGAAGAATTACTACTCAATGAAGCTGAAGTAGGTTTGAGTCAGTTGGCTGAGGTTGAACTCGTTTCTGCTTTATCGCGTCGAGTCAGAATGCGAGAAATATCTCAGGAAGATGCAATAGCTATTGTAGAAAGGTTTCAATCAGATTTGGATAGTGGATTTTATACTCAAATTGCAGTGGAAACAGTTCACTATAATTTAGCGCGTGAGTGGATTAGTCGGTTTGATACACCATTGCGTACACTTGATGCTCTACATTTGACAATTGCATTTCAAAATAATATCCAATTGGTAACGGCTGATGAAGCTTTAGCAACAAGTGCTGAAATTTTAGGAGTTGAGGTTTTGTTACTGCGGTAAATCAACTTTCCTTTACAAATATTCATTTTCTATAATAATTCAGAAGTGTATTAGCATCAGCTTACTGTTGCTTTATTCAAATAAAACTCAACCAACTAAATACATCTGCAACTGTTAATTGCCAATTTCCCAAAACACTCAAAACGGGTAATATATCTTGTTGTTCTTTTAATTCTGGTAATTTGTTGGGTTCAAAAATCATGATTGACTCATCAGCAGAATCAAGCAACCAACCTAGCTTTGCTCCATTTTGAATAGAAAATGTAATTTTGCGGATAACTCGATTTGCTGATTGTTCTGGTGAGAGAATTTCAATTATCCAATCTGGGGGAATTTCAAATTTATTGGCAATACTACCTTTGGCATCCAGTGGAATTCTTTGCCATTCAAACACAGCAATATCTGGTACTATAGAAAGTCCGCTAAACGTGCAGCGTAGTTCAGTCAAGGCATAAGCTAACTTTTTGGGTTTTGCAACTTGATTTATGGCAGAAGCTAATTCAATTTGTAAAGTGCTATGTTTTCCTTGCGGCATAGGCTTTTGGTATATTTTTCCATTAAAATATTCGCTTGCTGGTTTTGTCTCTGGTAGTTGTAAAAATTTTTCTACACTTAGTACCGTGGTTGGCTGAATAGATAATGTCATGATTTACAACTTATCAAAACTTGATTATTTAATTTATAGAAGAATGCGACAAGTTTGTGTAATCGCATTCTTATTACTAGCTATTGTAATCTTATCAAATAGATCGGATGAATATTAGGTGATGTTTATAAAGGACTACGCCTAAAATCTATTCTCCATCCTCCACTGCACCTAATACTTTGAGCGCGGCTTTTTCTGATGAGGTTAAACCTTTAATACCTGTGGTATTCATCCGTTCGTAAGGTCGTTCGGGTATTAGAGTTTTTATGCAATTACCCATTTTTACATCCCAAAGTTTTATTGTTCTACATTCACTAGTACGAACATCCCAAAGCCGTGTTGTATGATCGCCAGCGCTACTAGCAAGGATTTTACCATCAAGACTAAAGTTAACTGAACTGACTTTATTAGTATGACCGTGTAAAGTTTGGAGACATTCACCTGTATTAATATTCCACAACTTTACTGTCGAATCTCTACTGCCGAGAAGAAATCCCCCAACCCCCTTAAAAAGGGGGGTTAGGGGGGATCGAGGTTTCAGGTTTTGACTGCGTAAGTCCTAATTGGAAAGAGACAAAGAGACAAGTTTCTTGTCCCCTTGCCCCCTTGTCCCCACTTCTAACTAGGGCGGTTATTTTCTAATCCTGGGATTTGCTTGGAAAACAACTCGTTAGAGTCAATCTGACCATTTGAGATAACGGAACGCATACCCTCGAAAGCAGCAGGAATAGTGCGCGGATCTATAAATAATACCTTGCTACTATCGCTTTTACCAATTGTCGCGCCCATATCCAAATAGCCCAAGGCAAACAGTACTTCCACCGCTTTATTGGCATTAGAGTTAGTGTGGAGCTTTTGGGCAATAATTTCTGCTGATTCTGCGATCGCTTGCGCTTTCAGAACTTGCTGCTGACGTTCCGCTTGAGCCTTCAAAATGATCGCCTTTTGTTCAGCTTCCGCTTGCAAAATTACCGATTTTTGACGAGCTTCCGCATCCAATATTTGCGCCTCAGCTTTACCTCTGGCACTATTGACGGCAGCTTCGCGATCGCCCTCAGAAGTTAAAATTGCTGCTCGTTTGCGTCGTTCTGCCGACATCTGCAATTCCATCGATTCACGCACAGCTTGAGACGGAATAATATCTCGCAGTTCTACCCGTGTCACTTTTACACCCCAAGGATCGGTAGCAACATCCAAATCCTGTAATAAAAGCTCACTGATGTGAGAACGAGCAGTAAAGGTTTGATCCAACTCCAGTTGTCCCATTTCGGCGCGAATTTGAGTCAGCACCATATTTACCATTGCCGACTGGAGATTTTCTACCTTGTACCAGGCTTTTTCCATATCCACGATGCGCCAGTAAAACACCGCATCTACCTCAATGCCAACGTTGTCACGAGTGATGCACTGTTGAGGAGGAATATCTAAGACTTTTTCTTTGATAGTTTCTCGGTAAACAATTCTATCTAGGAAAGGAACGACAAAGTTTAGTCCTGGTTCCAGCTTTTTGTTATAACTACCCAATCTTTCCACCAAAGCTTGATTGCCCTGATTTACGACTTTCACCGAACCTGCCACAGCAGAACCACCAAGAGCTAAAAATACTAGTAAAAAGAACTGTTCCATTGTGAATCTCCTAATTTTTAATAAAAGAAGTGCGGAGTGGAAGATATGAGTGAGCAGAAGAAGTAGAGTAAAAAAACTCTTGAATTTTGACAAATGACAAATGATAAATACTTCTCTACGAGAGGCTACGCTCAGTACAAGTGACAAATGACAAATACTTAAGAATTCAACAGATTTTCCGGTACAACAATCAAAGTAGTACCTTCCCTCCTAACCACATAAACTCTTTGATGGGGTGGTATGGTAAATTTGTCATCGTCACATCTTGCTTGCCAAGAATTTCCCTCATACCGCACCCGCCCTGTTTTCCCAGGCAGAATTTCTGTTAAGGTTTCAGCTATGACTGCATCCCGAATTTTTGATTTGCGTTGTCTTGGTTGCAAAAACCGACGAGAAAGCACGATTAGCACCGTGGAAAGCAAGAGCCAAACCACAATTTGCAACCATACACTTCCCATACCCACTCTAGACAGCAGCGCCACCACAAAAGCGCTAATTCCCATCATGAAGGCGACAAACGCCGATGGTAAGAACAGTTCTGTTAAACACAGAACTGCTCCTGCCAGAAGCCAGATTAAGGTAAAACTTGGCATAGCGCCATCCTAGTCTCTACATTATTGACGTAAATGCATTTCTACGATTAGATACAGCCAGACATAAGTTATTTACAGAAAACAAAACTGGGTATTTCTACCAATAATTTTGATTAATTTCAGTAACAAGGTGTAGTTAGCGGTACACAAGTCCAGTTTATTCTAGCCTTCAATTCATTGCCAGCTAAAGTTAATCGAAGTTTATGTATAAAGAAGAATTCTGACTCCTATTTTATGATTTCTACTCAACTGATAATTTTTTGTATAAATCCACGCTGTAATAGCCCCATTAATCCTATGGGAGATAACGTTTGTGCTAGTTGCCAAACTCCTTTAGTTCACCGCTATCTTTGGGCGACTGGCTCATTGTCTGCTTACATCCCACCAGGGACAAAGGTAGCAGATAGGTATGAGGTAATTAAACAACAGATTTGGCTGGATACTCAACCGGGGCTGCCGCCAGATGTACCGGAAGAATTGCCAACCGAAGTAATTCCTTATTTACAATTATATGAAGAGCGGTTACATCTGCCCCAGGCTTATGGGTTTGTTAGTAATCTTGAGCAAGATACAACTGATATTCTCTTATTGGAAAATGCGCCGATAGATAAGACAGGAAATATCTATCCAACTATTGTTGAGGCTTGGGAAGAAGCCACGGCAGTACGACAAGTTTATTGGTTGTGGCAAATTCTCCAACTTTGGACACCTCTAGCAGAATTGGGACTTAGCCACAGTTTACTAGTAATAGACAACTTGCGAGTCGAAGGTTGGTGTGTGCGACTTTTGGAACTCTACCAAACACCAAACGATGAAAAGTTGAGTTTACAAAATCTGGGGGAGTGTTGGCAGTTTTGGGTAGCTTCTGCAAAAACATCAGTAGCTAAGGGGTTACAGAACATTGTCCAGGAGATGTGTGAAACTGAGATTGAGTTAGAGGCGATTAATATTCAACTCAACAATTTACTACTAGCAGCTGCTGCAGAATTGCCATTAGTTTTAAAGGTGGCAGGTTCTACAGATATTGGCCCGATGATGGCGCAAAATGAAGATGCTTGCTATCCCAATAGTTTGACTGATTTAGATGAACCTTTATTGCGCCACTTGTCGATTGTTTGCGATGGCATTGGCGGGCACGAAGGCGGTGAAGTTGCAAGTCAATTGGCAGTGCAGTCTGTAAAGTTACAAATTCGCGCTTTACTAACTGAGGTGACAGAACAAACTGCACTTGTACCACCTGAGTTGTTGCAGGAACAATTAGAAGCGAGCTTACGGGTAGTAAATAATGTAATTTGTGCCCGCAATAACGAGCAAAAACGCCAAGGCAGAGAACGCATGGCTACAACTATTGTCATGGCGTTGCAAGTTCCACAACGAGTCCAGACAAGTACTGGGTGGCAATCAAATAATACCCATGAGCTTTACTTGGCTAATGTTGGTGATAGCCGTGCCTATTGGATTACTCGCAATTATTGCCAGCTACTGACAGTAGATGATGATGTGGCAACGCGAGAAGTACGCTTTGCTAAAAGCTTGTATCGAAAGGCACTTCTCAGACCAGATGCGAGTGCCTTAACTCAAGCATTAGGGACAAGAAATTCAGAATTTTTGCGTCTTAAGATTCAGCGATTTATTCTGGAAGAAGATGGCATTTTGCTACTGTGTTCTGATGGTTTAAGTGATAATAACTGGGTAGAACAATCTTGGCAGGATTATGCAACACCCGTGTTAGCAGGGCAAATGACAGTTGAAGATGCTGTCCGCAACTGGATTAACTTGGCAAACGAAAAAAATGGGCGTGATAATACTTCGGTTGTTCTCACTTATTGCCGTGTCTCTCCAGAATACTTAGTACCTGTGACTCCGGCGTTGCCAGAAGAAATTATAGAAGCAGAAATACAGGAAGAAGAACTAGAGGAACTAGAGGAACTAGAAGAATTAAAAGAATTAGAAGAACCAACTTCTTTTACAGAAAGTTCGCAAGCTTTGCTAGATTTGGATCTAGATTTGGATCTAGATTTGGATCTTTCAGAGGAACCACCTCTCAATCCAGAAATTTCACCAACTTTAATTACAAAGCCGAAGCGGGGTAAACCTTTAGTGATGCTGGGGGTAGGGTTGGCGTTGCTTGTGGGGGGTACAAGTCTGGGATTATTTGCTTGGTGGCAAATTAATCCTCAAGGATTACAGCAGATGTGTCGGCAATTTCCCCAAAAAGTGCAGTCAGTGTGTCCGAGTAGGAAGTAAGTTATACCGAAATGTTCTAATGTTGATAAGAAATATTCCAGTATTGATAAGGAATTTTGTAATGTTGATGAGAAATATTACAACATTCCTTATGGATATTGTAATATTGATAAGGAATCTTGTAATGTTGATGACAAATATTACAACCTTCCTTATAGATGTTGTAATGCTGATGAGGAATATTGCAATGTTTGGGAGAAATGTTGCAATCTTGACAAGAACAACTTAACGCTAAACCCGCTTGGTGACAACGTTTTGCCCTCACCCCAAGAAAGCTACAGTGTAGACACATCTTTGTATAAAATCAAAATCGTTGAAGATCCCCCTAAATCCCCCGATAAATTGGAGGGCTTTGAAAGGCTTTTGCCCCCTTTTTGGGACTGACAAAAAATAAATACAACCCACAAATCGTTATCCGCACTTTTGTACTCAACTCAGATTGGGTTGCGATTGATATTGCTGACAATGGCATAGGAATGTCGCAAGAAGTTCAACAGCGTCCAATACGGTTCGGATAAGTATTTTTCACTTTCCTTATGATCTGGGGAATGGGTTTGCGGGTAAAGGGGAAAGGATGTATTCAAAACCTTTCCCCTTTACCCTTTACCCTTTAACCGAACCGTATGAACTAAATTCATAATCGAGATTCCCATTCAACAAATTAAATCTGTACAAGCGAAGATACTAGAAGCTCACAATATCCCAGTTACATAACCAGTGTCTTTTAATAGTAGCAAAACACTACTGCAAAAAATAAAAACGTAATAATTCAGGTGGCAGGGTATTGACAAAGGGGACACTTGAGGGAAAATATCGCTCGCAAATATGAAGCAGCAAACTTTTACGTTCTTTACGAAATAAAGCTTCTCAATGGTGGTATTCCCTTGACTATGCTGAAGTGTCCCCTGATAACAATCAGGCTGAACGAGAGTCCTTCGGACACGCTTCGCGATCGCTGCGTTTAGCTGTCACAAAACGTAAAGTTAATGGTGGTTCGCGTTCATGCCAATTTGTTGACGGTGGTGCAAACCTGTCGTCGTCAAGGTCGGAAGGGAATTGATTTTTTTGCACAAGCTCTACTGGCTGGTTCTATTAATTCTCAGTCTCGCCCTTCTTTGCTTCCACAATTTTAGACCTGAATCCTTACGGTATGACAGCTATGCCATATCTATTCTTGATGATAAAAGTCACAACTACTTTTGGGAATTATAAACTGGACAACCTTTGTTGAGGGTTACTGGCCTTCAGCTATCTGCACGGAGACAAGAAATGCAGCAAACTACGACAAGGCAGCAATTCCTACCCAAGCTGGATCGTCCATTTATAATAGCAGCACTGACTATTCCTATTGTTCACCTCGGACTGGGATACATAGGTTTATCCATGACATTTGTCGGTGGTGCGTCAGCATTTTGGCCTTCATTCGGTGTGTTTTTAGCAGGAATGTTATTGGTAGGCTATCGGGTCTGGCCCATCATATTTTTGAGTGATTTTATTGTTAGTTATACTCTCTTTTTTAAGAACAATCTTTTACTTAGTACTATCATTCCGGCTGTCAACTTAATTACTCCTTTCGTAGCAACTTTTTTAATTCATAACTTTATCAAGCGTCGCCATTTCTTAGAGCGATCGCAAGATATTTTTAAATTTATGGTTCTGACTATACCCAGCCCCCTAATCAGTTCCATCTTGGCTGCACTAACGCTTTGTATTAGTGGTATTGCACCTTGGTCAATATTTAGTAACATTTGTCGAACTTGGCTGACATCAGACAGCACAGGTATTTTAATTGTTACACCTTTAGTGCTGGCATGGTTGCAAAAATCTCCATCGCCGAGAAGCTTCCATCAGCGACAAATGATCGAACTTGCATTCGTCTTATTGTCAATGATGGCGATTGTTCGGGTCGCTTTTTCAGGGGGATACCCAATCGAATACATGATCATTCCGCCGTTAATTTGGACGGCATTTCGATTTGAAGCGCGGATATCGACTCTAGCTGTACTTATTGTGTCAGCGATCGCGGTTTTTGGTACTGTTAAAGGCTTTGGTTCGTTTGCTAAACAACTTTCACCGAATGAATCGCTCATCTTGTTGCAATCATTCATTTGTGTAATTGCTATCACTACCTTTGTGATCTCTGCGGTAACTAGTGAAAACCAAAGATCAGCAATGATACTGCGGCAAACCAATGATGAACTAGAGCGACGAGTTGAAGAACGAACTGCCCAACTCAACGAAGCAAAAACTGTTGCCGAAGTTGCCAATCAAGCCAAAAGTGAATTTCTTGCCAACATGAGCCACGAATTACGAACTCCACTCAATGGCATCCTCGGTTATACTCAAATTCTCCAACGTACTGAAACCTTGTCTGACAAAGGATACAAAGGAATTGAAATTATCCATCAATGCGGCTTTCATCTGTTAACTTTAATTAATGACGTGCTGGATTTGTCTAAAATCGAAGCCCGCAAAATGGAGTTGCATCCCATCGATTTCCATTTTCCTTCGTTTCTAGAAGGAGTAGTCGAAATCTGTCGGATTAAAGCCGATCAAAAAGTTATTTCCTTCACCTATCAGCCTGACTCTCAGCTCCCGGTTGGTATCCACGCCGATGAGAAAAGACTGCGGCAAGTTCTGATTAATCTTTTGGGTAACGCAGTCAAATTTACAGATAAAGGAGGGGTGACTTTAAAAGTAAACGTTATTAATCATTCGTCATCTGTCAGTAGTCAAGAAACGGAACAAATAACTAATTATAAAATTCGTTTTCAAGTAGAAGATACAGGGGTTGGGATGACATCGATGCAATTGCAGAAAATCTTCCTTCCCTTTGAGCAAGTAGGAGACATCAAACGACAATCTGAAGGATCAGGTTTAGGATTAGCTATTAGTCAAAAAATTGTTTACCTCATGGGTAGTACTTTGGAAGTTGAAAGTCAAATTGGTCAAGGTAGTATTTTCTGGTTTGAAGTAGAGTTACCAGAAGCAAAACAATGGGCTGCAAGTTCCAGAGTAATGCAACAAGGAGCTATTACAGGCTATCAAGGCAAAAAACGCAGCATTTTAGTAGTAGATGACAAGTGGGAAAACCGTTCGGTAATCCTTAATTTATTAGAACCAATTGGATTTGAGTTAATAGAAGCTAGTAATGGACAAGAGGGAATTGATCGGGCTGGTACATCTCAACCTGACTTGATCGTTACTGATTTAGTTATGCCTGTAATGGATGGCTTTGGTCTGATTCGGTACATCAAGCAATCTACTCAGTTAAAAAATATAGCAATAATTGCTTCTTCTGCAAGTGTGTTTGACAGCGATCAAAATCGTAGTTTAGATGTTGGTGCGGATGCTTTTTTATCTAAACCTGTTGTAGCTGAAGTTTTGCTGGAATTACTACGATTAAAATTAAATTTGGTATGGATTTATGCACCAAAATCGGAAGTTGATTTAGAGCGCAACCAAACTAATATTCAGTCAGATTTTCAAAAATTGTCTTTACCTTCGATTGAGATTTTGACTAGCTTGTATGAGTTGGCAAAAGATGGCAATGTTGATGGGATATTGCATGAAGCCAATAACTTAAAGAGTAATCATCCTGTTTATTTTGATTTTGCTCAACAAGTAATCAAACTTGCCGAAAATTTCCAAATCAGGAAATTGCGAGAGGCATTAAATCAATGGATAGACCAGTCCAAATAAACTGTAAATAATCCTTAATAAGATTTTTGGTCTTGTTAAGTCATTTTATAAAAAACATTTGATAACCATGAAAAACTCTGATTTTGTTTTAATTGTTGATGATAATCCAACTAATTTGTCAGTACTATCACAAGCGCTAAAAAGTGCAGGTTTCGCGGTTAGAGTTGCCGAAGATGGAGAAAGTGCGATCGAAATGGTGCGGCATAAACCACCTGCTCTAATTTTGTTAGATGTGCAAATGCCGGGAATAGATGGGTTTGAGACTTGCCAGAAACTTAAAGCCGATCCATTAACGCAAAACATCCCAATTATTTTTATGACAGCGTTGGCTGATACTGGAAATATGGTGAAAGGGTTTTCGTTAGGAGCCGTTGATTACATTCCCAAACCTTTTGAACAAGCAGAAGTGATTGCCAGAGTGCGAATGCATTTGCAACTGAAGCAATTGACCGATAATCTTGAACAAATGGTTACAGAGCGAACGACAGCATTACAAAAGGCACAAGTGCAACTGGTGCAACAAGAAAAGCTTTCAATGCTTGGTCAATTGGTAGCAGGTGTAGCACATGAAATGAATAATCCCATTAGCTGCATTGTTAGCAATATTCATCCTGCTCAAGAGTATATTGCCGATCTCACTCATATCCTGCAATTATGTCAGGAAAATTATTCCCAACTACCGCCTGTCATTCAGAATGCGATCGCTCAAACAGATTTAGACTTTCTCTTAGAAGATTTGCCCAAACTCCTCAATTCTATGCAGGTTAGCACAGAACGAATTAAAGAAATATCCGTGTCGCTGCGAAACTTTGCCCGGATTGACACATCGGTAAAGGTTAAGTTTGATGTTCATGAGGGACTTGACGATACACTATTAATCCTGCGACATCGTTTTAAAGGGTTGGGACAGCGACCTGAAATTAGAGTCGTCAGAAAATACGCTTCCTTACCAAAGGTTGAGTGCTATCCAGGACAACTCAATCAAGTGTTCATGAATATCTTAGCTAATGCTGTAGATGCTTTGGAAGATGTTTGGCAGCAGGGCAAGCGAGTCAATGATTCCCTAGCAATCAACATCTTTACAGAGATATCCAGTCCTGGATATCTAACGATTCGGATTGCCGATAATGGCATTGGCATGACAGAAGAAGTGAGGCAAGAAATTTTTAATTATCTATTCACAACGAAAACAGTTGGTAAAGGTACTGGGCTGGGATTGGCGATCGCTTATCAAATTGTAGTAGAAAAGCATGGTGGAGCAATTAAGGTTAATTCCACACTCAATCAAGGAACTGAATTTGCAATCATGTTGCCTTTGTAGGACTTACATAGTCAACTCTGACAAACCACACCATCCCTATCTCTATCAAGCCTGTGCCGATCCAATACTTTTCGGTTAAGGGGGAAAGGGGAAAGGGAAAGGGTTTGATATTTACCTTTACCCCTTCCCCTTTAACCTTTACCCAGACCAACTTGCTTCAATTCCTCAGAATATCCTTTCGGCGGATTGTACAAATCAATAAATTGGCGTTAGCGTTCGCGTAGCGTCTCGTAGAGAAGCGGGGCGGAACGCACCTCGCACGATACGCAAATGTAATGCAAGTTTACCTCTTTGCTTTCCGTTCTTACGAATTTCCGTAGATCCGCAGTATGGACATTGCACAGTAGATGGCCTCAATTCATCCTTCTATAGCCGTAGTCACACAGATTAGGACAGTGTTGATTGCTCAAAGTCTTGAAAAAACTGGATTTTTACTCAGCACTTAGCACGGGCTAAACGCCCCGCTTCCGCTAACAGCACTCAGCACTTAGCTATATTATGCAACGCCTTTTCAAACACGCTCTAGCTAAAACTTATCCTAACCACTCAGGATTTTTGGCTGTACTATCAAATTGGTTAGTAGTTTTAAATAGTTCATACTGACCTTTAAGAGCAGCTTGGCGAGTCCGATTCAGTAATGCTCTAACTTGTTCCTGACTCATGGGTGTAAAAGTACGTACTGCCTCGAAAGCCTGGTTTAAGATGGGCATACTTTCAATGCCTGTAATCACCGTTGAAGTTGGCAGATTCATTGCGTAATGCAGACATTCGATCGGTTTAACCACATTGCTTTTGAGAATGTTTTGGTCGCCCATTGATTTCATCCCCAGTACAGCAATTCCGTCTTTAACCAGTCTGGGTAAAACTTGCCTCTCAAAACTGCGGAAATGGGCATCCATAACATTTAACGGCATCTGCACTGCATCAAAACGGAAGTTGTTTTGATTGCCAACTTCCAACATTCTCAGGTGTACTAAAGGGTCTTTATGCCCAGTAAAGCCTATGTAGCGAATCTTGCCAGCTTTTTGTGCTTCTACAACTGCTTCCATCGCACCACCAGGGGCAAAAATCCGGTCTGGGTCTTCCATGCGAATAACTTCATGATGCTGCAATAAATCAATGTGGTCTGTTTGCAAACGTTTTAAAGATTCATCAATTTGTTTAGCAGCAGCCGCCTTTGTGCGACCGTCGATTTTAGTCATTAGAAAAGCTTTTTGACGATAACCATTTTGGAGAGCTTTACCCATGCGAATTTCGCTACCTCCATTATGGTAATCCCAGCTATTGTCCATAAAATTAATCCCGCGATCGAGAGCAGTACGGATCAGCTCAATACCCTCTTGTTCATCTTTTGGTCTACCAATATGATGACCACCTAGACCAATTACAGATATTTGTTCTTTAGTGCGTCCTAGTTGCCTGTAGAGCATTTCCCCTTTTTTAATCTGGAGTGGGGTAGACTGATTTTGCGCTAAAACTTGTTTGGTTAAACCTTGTAAAGCAAATACCCCAGCTCCACCTAAACCAGAAGCAGAAACTACCTTCAGTAAATTTCGTCTGCTAATATCCACAAATTTATCCTTTTGCCACAGTATGAGAACTTGCCTTCATAGCTTTGCATGGAGCGAAATTTGCTGCTTCTAACTGTTGAAGGATAAAAGCAGTGAGATAGAGATAGATTTTTGATAGAGAGAAGGTAATAGAAAAATATTCCATTGCTGTGTAAGAAGAGGAAGCTTTGGAGACGTTGGCAGCAGAGGAAGAATCTGATAATTGTATTCCTGATATTGTTTCAGTGCTTCAGATGTCAACTCAAACACAATACTTAGTATGAAAGTCTTCTTTGAGAATTGTTTATAGGGCGTGTCATCAATTGAGCCAAATAACATTGGTTTAACAATTCCAATAAATGATGCGATCGCTCTATACTTTGAGGACGGGTTCAGGAGCTTTTTGGCGGATAGGCACTTGAATTATGAAATTAGTGCCTTGCCCAAGGCTAGAAAAACATTGCAATCTACCACCATGCTTTTCCGTAATGATTTGGTAGCTGATTGCCATACCCATGCCTGTTCCTTTGCCTACAGGTTTGGTAGTGAAAAATGGATCGAAGATCCGGTTTTGAACCGATTCTGGCATTCCTTGTGCGTTATCAGCGATCGCAATTTCTATTGATTGTGAATCAACTACTGAAGTGCGGATAGTAATTTGACTGGGATTTTCCTCTATATGTTGACAGGTACGCTTGATATCTAACTCATCAAGAGCATCCATTGCATTTACCAGAATATTCATCAATACTTGGTTGAGTTGACCAGGATAGCATTCCACTTGCGGCAAGTTGCCATAATTTTTAACAACTTCAATTGCTGGACGGTCTGGTTTATCTTTAAGGCGATGTTGCAGAATTAAAAGTGTACTTTCGATGCCTTCATGAATATCAACTGCCTTAAATTCCGCTTCATCCATACGCGAAAAATTCCGCAGCGATCGCACAATATTACGAATCCTCTCAGTCCCCATTTTCATTGAAGGCAGTATCTTTTGTAAATCTTCAATGAGAAATTCTAGATCGATTTCCTGTGCTAATGCTTGAATTTCTGGGTCATGACTAGAATAGCGTTCTTGGTAGAGATAAATCATCTGTAACAAGTTTTGAGTATATTCATCCAAGTGAGTAATATTGCCATGAATAAAGTTAACTGGGTTATTGATTTCATGGGCAATACCTGCTACTAGTTGACCCAGACTAGACATTTTTTCACTTTGGAGTACTTGTGCTTGGGTACGCTGCAATTCACTCATGGCTGTTTTGAGTTCAACAGTTCGTTCTTCGACTCGCGCTTCTAGTTCGGCATTACTGTTTTCTAAAGCAATAAAGGATTCGCGCAATTGCCCTGCCATGTGATTAAAAGAGTGAGCAAGAGTGTTGAGTTCATGGATATTCCCCTCTGGGAGTGTCTGTTCTAAATCACCAAATGCTATTGCTTGGGTAGTCTGATTCAAACGCAAGATCGGATCTGCAATCCGACGCGAGGTAAATATGCCAATCGTCGTTGCTACTATCAGTGCCCCAAAACACAGCAGAATGCTAATGTGGGTGTTGGCATGGATTTGTGACATGTAAGTTTTTTCTGGAATACCAACTACTACTAACCAGTCCAAACCATTTTGGTCACGCCAAGGTACAACATGCACGTAGAAATTTTCTCCTTGAACATTAACTTTCAGTTTTTGGGTATTGGTAATGGACTGAAAATCTGGAATACGCTGCTGAAGCTGCTTGGCAATGCTTTGTAGCATCGGATTGGGGCTGTCGATCGCTTTAAGGCGTTTAATTTCGTTGTTGACTACGGTAAAAGGCTTTTCTTGAGCAGAATTGGCAACCAACATACCATCACGCTCCATAATAAAAACCTGTCCGAAGCTGCTGACATTTAATTTCTGTAAAAATTCACTGAGTTTCAACAGGTGAATTTCAGCCCCTACAACACCAATCAGTTTTTTGCTGGCATCATAAATCGGACGACCTGCCGATGCCACAATATAAGGGGGATAAGCAGGATCGTAATAAGTATAAATGCGAACCCAGATAGGTTTCCCCGCTTTCACAGGTTCAGTGTAGGCAAGTTCATTGACGGTATCCCAAGTACTGGTCGTCATCACTTGGGTTGGGTTGCCATCATTATCTGTTAAGTAAGTTTTCGTATTTTTTGGCCGGCTTGGCGTTTTGATCGCATTATCATCGATTGTCACCGTTTTGCCATCGTAACGGCCGGCTCCAGTTCCTTCCCCAGTTGCTAAGTTCAAGCTGATAAAGGTTAGGTCATAGGCTTGCATTTGGTGCCAGAAGTACTTGCCAACCTTGAGACGCTCCCGCACATTCAGCAATCCCATGCGAATTGCATCAGCATTTAACTGGATAACTTTATGAGGAATCGACAGGTAAGCATCTAAATGTTGATTTACCTCACCACTGGTTCGCTCCATCAACTGATCCGCTAGATTGTTCACTGCTTTCTGGCCATTTTTATATGACAGATACCCGACTAGCCCCACGATGCCAAAAAGTTGCAATACGAAAGGAACGACCAGAACAAGCTGTAATGAAAATGCACGGACTTTGCCAGATGGATGTATCTTCATGAGTGGTAAATCTTGGTTCGCTCAGGTCTTTGCTTAACCTAGATTACCCATCACAAACTTCATACTATCAAATAGCAGAAAAATCACTTAGTTGTATTTATACTATTCTTAAGATAATTTGTGCTTCATCTTCCCGAACTTTATCCTCAATCAAGCTGGTTTCTTACTTCTGTGAACAAGATAAATACATTTGTGTCCCGCTATTTGGGATATTTAATGTAATTTGCTAAGTATTAATATTTAGTAATTAAGTTTACAATAATACCACTTGAAAAATATTTCAGTAAAAAAACATTACTTTAATAATCTTAATGAAGTATAAATGTTTATAATGATTTAATATTTATAGTAATAAAACTCAAGGTTTTTGGATTCCAAAAACCAAATCTGGCAATCAATAATGCCAAAAACTTCATAAATTAACTGTTTGCAAGTTCAGGCCTAATATCGGTATTCAGAAATCTTTGGTAATCAACCAAGCTAACTGAGTATCAATTTTGCCTTGCCTGTATTCAGAAATAGTTGGTAATCAGCCCAGTGAAATGCGTATTAATTTTACGTATCAATTTTGCTTGGTTTTGATATTGCCGCTAGTATCACCTTTGTTATATTCATACCAACTTTTGCGACAAATCGACCGACACTACTTCAACTCTTGAAAGGACTAAAATTGTGAACAGATTCGATCGCCTAACTCAGCAGCTGAATCAACTGCTCGCTCAGGATTACCTGGCATTTAGTATTACAAAAAATCCGGTTGCACAAATGCTGAGTCAAGCAAGTTTTGCTCAGATTGCTTATATCATGCAGCAATATTCGATTTTTCCAAAGGAGTTGGTGGGTTTCACAGAGTTAGCAAGACAGAAAGCGCTGGTAGCAGAATGGGACATTGTAGCCCAAGAACTCAAAGAAAACATTGCCGAAGAGATGGGCAAAAGTACACAAGGAATCTCTCATTACACGCTTTTAGCTGAAGGGTTAGAACAAGGACTGGGCGTTCCTGTGAAAAACACAATGCCGTCAATAGCTACATTCAAACTGCTGAGAACTATGCAATTGATATTTGAGCAACAACTACCTAATGTGCTAGGGGCAACCTATGCGATCGAGGCAACCTCAATTCCGGAATTAACTCTGATCGTGCAACTTCTAGAGTGGTTGCTAGAAGGAGCAATGCCCAAAGATTTGCAATATTTCTTCAGCAAGCATTTAGATGAGTGGGAAATTGAACATGAAGCGGGCTTAAGAACATCTGTGGCAGCATACATACAACCCGAAGAATTTGGAGAGTTTGCAGCAGGGTTTCGGGCAATGATCGATGCAATGCAGGTCTGGTGGCAGGAATTAGCGCAAGAGGCAATCTCATCTGAGGTTGGACTTGGGATAGCGATCGCTCAACACCACTGATTAAATAGATTAAATAGAAGTTAACACTATGAATATCTTCACCCATCCATCATTTGTGGATGAAA
Source organism: Nostoc sp. DedQUE12b (assembly GCF_034530835.1). Taxonomy (NCBI): domain Bacteria; kingdom Bacillati; phylum Cyanobacteriota; class Cyanophyceae; order Nostocales; family Nostocaceae; genus Nostoc; species Nostoc sp. DedQUE12b. The sequence goes on from NZ_JAVRCI010000006.1 coordinate 45,353, forward strand.
CTCCTAATACTAATAAACCAAAATTTGGATTACCTGGTGATTACTACTTTAGCGAGCAAATTTTTGCTTATGAGCAGCAAACTATCTGGCGTAACACTTGGCAGTTTGTAGGACGTGAATCCGATCTACCTAATCCTGGGGATTATTTAACTTGCCAAGTTGGTGATCAGCCCATGTTCGTGATTCGAGATAATAATGGTGAATTGCAAGCAATGCACAATGTTTGTCCGCATCGCGGAGCGCAGATGTTACAAGGGCAGGGTCATTGTCAACGGGTGCGTTGTCCTTATCATGGTTGGAACTTCAATTATGAAGGTAATCTTAAAGGTTTACCTCGCGCTGAGTGTTTTCCCAATTTAGATAAGTCGACTGTCTATCTAGCTAAGGGACGAGTGGAGACATGGGGCGGCTTTATCTTCGTTAACTCAGAAGCAGAAGGGGAATCTTTAGTAAGTTATTTGGCTGGATTTTCAGCTTACTTAGAGCAGTATCAGCACCGTTGGCAGGAACTTCAGCAGGTTGACCACTGGTTTTATGAAGAGCCAGCCAATTGGAAATTTCCCATTGAGAATTATCTAGAGTGTTATCACTTGTCAGTTGTTCATGCCCAAAGTTTAAAGTGTTTCGATCCGAAGAATATTATTTACACTCCAACTGGGCGACACTATCAGATATTTGTTCCTTTTACAGATGATGAATTTGTGAAAGATCACCCCGCTTTTTCAGGAGAACCAAGGGGACAATCTTACCAGGGCTTCATCTTTCCCAATATGATGATTAATACCGCAAGAGACAAAGTTTCAGTTTTTCGGCTGACTCCTTTATCTCCCACAAGAACTAAGTTTGAGGTTTTTATTTATCAAACAAAAGCACAGATTGAAGCATTTCCTTATAAGCAGGATGAATTTCGACCTGAATTTGAGCGGGTGTTAAATGAAGACTTTGGGGTGGTGCGATCGCTACAAGCAAGTGTTCACTCCAAAGCTTATGGTGTACTTCAGCTCGCAGACATTGAATATGGAATTTCTCACTTCCATCAAGTTTTGTCGAAGTACTACCAACCCTAATACACAGAAAGAGCGATGTCTGCAATGGGCTACGCTGACGCAGCATCACGCCTTCAGTAAATAGACTAACATGTATTTATTTACTTACTAGTTATGCAAATTCAGAATTCAATTTTAGTCTCAAAGCACCAATCGGTCATTTACCCTCACGTATTTGGATTGGTGGTTCTCAACCGTGGCGCTACCCAGATGCTTTAGCTGTAAAACTAGCAGCTTGTGGTATTAGTTAGTTTTGATAAAAAAATTGTTGAATAGGATTACTAATAAACTCCTAGTTTGTAGTGAGCGATTCATCGCTCAAAGCAACGATAATTAGGACTAAAGTCCTCTCTACGAGACGCTATGCAAACACTACAAACTTTAATTGATTTACGTCTAGCTACTTATAACTTAACAGTGAGCTTTGTCGATCGCTCTTCATCTTTATGCCCCAGGTACCGCTCCCCCAATCGCTCTATCCACACTTACCCCTCACCGCTCTTGCGCCCATGCAGGATGTGACAAACCTCTGGTTTATGAAGGTGATTGCCCACTACGGCAGCCCTGACTACTTTTTCACCGAATATTTCCGCGTCAATGATACCTCACGGCTCAATCGTAGCATTCTGGCAGCGATCACCGAAAACAACACGGGTCGCCCCGTTTTTGCGCAAATGATTGGCGAAAGTATTCCAGACTTAGTAAGAACAGCAAAGGAACTCTGCAACTATAATATCGCTGGAGTTGACTTGAACATGGGCTGTCCAGCACCTAGAATTTATCGCAAAAATGTTGGGGGTGGATTGCTGCTCTTGCCGGAAAAAGTGGATCGGATTTTGGGAGAATTGCGGCAGGCAGTCAACAATCGACCTTTGACGGTCAAGATGCGTGTAGGCTTTGAAAATACTGATAATTTTTACAAAATTCTAGATATCATCAATCGCCACAGCATTGATTTGCTGAGTTTGCATGGTCGTACGGTGAAAGATATGTACCACGGGGCAGTAAAATATGATTTGATCGCCCAAGCAGTTAGACGAGTCCATTGTCCAGTGCTTGCTAATGGCAATATTAACTCGGCGACAACTGCTGTTGAAGTGCTTTCTCAAACGGGTGCGGCGGGTGTGATGGTAGGACGCTGGGCGATCGGGAATCCTTGGCTTTTTAATCAAATTCGGCAAGCTTTGCGAAGAGAACCGATCGCGCTCGTTCCTTTAGCAGAAGTACGCAACTATATTGATCGTTTATGGCAAACCCCCACAGCAGCATCTATGCCAGAGCGATCGCGCGTAGGCTACTTGAAAATGTTCCTCAACTACATTGCTCTGAGTGTTGACACCGAAGGCGATTTTTTACGGTTGATGCGACACACTTCTACTGAGGCAGAATTGTTTAACCTTTGCGATCGCGTTCTCCTTACCGATTTTACAAAAACTTTAGCCCTAGCACCTTCTTTGAGCGTGTGATATCGGGCGTTGTTGAGTTGGCTGTGATTTATGGTAAATTCAACCGCTTGCGCGCACCAAATCGAAACAAGTTATCTGGCAATATTGCTTTTAAGCGAGGCAACCATTGTGCCTCATTGCCAACACGATAGCGTAATCGTGGCAACCGACTACGAGCAGCAAATAGAATCGCCTGTGCGACTTTTTCAGGTTCGTCGCCTTGTGCAATTGCCTGACTAACAGTTGAGCGAATCACATCGCGTACATTGTCGTAATCAGCATAATTCAATGTGGATGATAACATGGCGTGGTTGAAGTTGGTCTTAAAGTAACCAGGCTCAATTAAAGATATTTTAATATTGAAAGGGTCTAGTTCCACACTCAATGCTTCACTATAACCTTCGAGTGCAAACTTACTTGCACTGTAAAAACCTTGGCCTGGTGCGCCAATCAATCCCGCCACTGAACTGATATTAATAATATGCCCACTACGCTGCTGTCTCATAACTGGCAAAACAGCATTGCTAACCCGGACAACACCCCAAAAGTTAGTTTCAAAAACCTCCTTAGCTTGTTCTAAAGAAGTTTCTTCAATCATGCTGGCATGAATTTGTCCAGCATTGTTAATCAGTAAATCAATGCGATCAGTCTGTGCGAGCAACTGTTTGATACAGGATTGCACTGAAGACTCAGAGGTAACATCGAGTGTCAACATTTCTACATCTTGTACAGTTGGATGTTCCTTGCGACTAGTACCGAAGACCCAGTAACCTTCTTGAGCAAGCTTTTGAGCAGTTAACTGCCCAAATCCAGATGATGCTCCTGTTACTAGCACGACCTTTTTGTCAGTCATCGGTTCTCCTTTGGTTTGTGAATTATTTGATACTGCAATGGACTACACCCTGACTAATACTCGCATTTTTTATAAACCTTATTTGTTCATTATTGATTCTCAATAAAAGCCTAATTTAGCGATAGGATTAATAGCTAATTTGTCAAGTATGAAACTTCAGTGTTCAATAAGTTAGATTTTTTAAGTTAGATTTTAGATTTAGATATGAATCATCCAAAAACCCCAAATCATCAACCAGGATTGGTTTTAACGCCTGGAGCCGAAGGCTGGTGGGATTCCGAACGAGTTTCTTCGCCACAGGTCTTGTACTGTCCCGATGGAACTTGGAAAATGTGGTATTACGGTCGGGATGCGTCGTTTGATCGGCAAATCAATTTGCCCACTGGTCGCTGTGGTTTAGCGATTTCTGATGATGGAATTCATTGGCAACGCGTCCAAGGATTATTAACTATGGGGGCTGTCTTTGAGCCTCACCAAAATTCTAGCCGGTTTGACTCAGCCCATGTTGGTGTAAGCAATGTCTACTTTCACGATGGTCTTTATTGGATGTGGTATTTCGGTGGAGACCACACAATTCTTGAGATGGGAAGCTTTAAAGCTAAAGGGTTAAATATGCGCCCTGGCTGTGCTATCTCCCGTGATGGCATAAATTGGGTGCGGCTGGAAGGTAATTATCAAGGAGCTTTTCTCGATTTAGGTAAGGCAGGGGAGTTTGATGCCCTATTTTGCGCCTGGCCACAGGTCTTGCCTGATGATGATGGAACCTGGAAAATGTACTACCATACCTTAAATCCTGACAAAGGATTCTTAGTCGGTTTAGCTGTGTCTAGCGATGGTTTTCATTGGGAAAAAGTTGGTCAGATTTTACAACCAGGTGAGCCTGGAAGTTTTGATGAGAGAGGTATTGGTACTCGCAATGTTCTGAAAATAAACGGAGAGTACGTAATGTTTTACGAAGGTGTTAACAACAATGGTTATCACTCCATCGGTCTAGCTGTTTCTAGCGACGGGATTCATTGGCAAAAACATCAAGGACAGCAAGTTGGAGGTTCTATCTTTTCTCATGCTCAAAAGGGTTCTGGTCGTTGGGATGCAAGGGCTGTAGGCACGCCTTGTGTAGTCGCAATGGATGATGGCAGTTTTCGTATGTACTACATTGGCGCAAACGAAGGTGGACACGATGAACTATCTTCACAGCACCAAATTGGTTTAGCTGTGAGTGCCGGAAAAGATTTTCACCAGTGGCATCGTTGGGGTGAATACTAATTTCTTTTACATGAAATACAAAGCTACGGGTTTGAAGGCAGAATTCAGAAGGAAGTACAAACTTTTATATCTGATGTGTGAGTTCTGCACTTTGTATATCATCTACTTGAAATATGCTGTATATGTTTTTACAGCAATGTCATCAATAACACCATAACAAAAAGATCCCCGACTTATTTAAAAAGTCGGAGATTTTCAGCTCTCAATCTTTGGGAATCCTATTTGATTTCCAAAGCTGTTTAATCGCACATAATATCACTCAAATTGCACAAGCGATCGCCCCGATACCACAATAAAACCCACAGAATCAAGCCTTAGAAGCGGCTGGCGAATTCCCTCTAGAATGGCTGCATTTAAAGCAGTTTCTATCTTCAATTCTTCAGCTAATGCATTATCCCAACTTTGCTGATTTAAACGTAGACCTAATTGTTCTACTCTATTGGCTAATTTCTTTTCGGCAACTTTAGCACAATTTTGACATAAGTCAATAAAATCGGGACGATTGGCAAGTAATTCTGAAGAAGTGTTACGCACTTCATAGCAAAAATTTTGCCATTTACTAGGGTCAACAAAATCGTCAATAATTCCTAAGCGCTCTTTTGCTAAGTTGTAATCTCGTCCTTGATTATTGTTTTTGTCTTTATATGGACGTTGCAGAATACTTAAGAGTGCTTTATCCTCAACAACCCGGATTGGCTGCTTGCGACCATCAACATAGATAGTTTCTATAATTGGCGGAAATAGAGCATCAACGCGGCGCTGCAAGTTTTTGAATTGAGAATTATCCAGTTTGTTATCTAGTAAAACTTGTTTGGCAGTTCTTAAATTTGCCTCGACTACATAATTGCACTGGAAACCGAACCACTCTTTCCCTTCTTTCGCGTCCCAAGATGCATCAGTGCGCCACAGAGCAAAGGCTTCACCTCGGTCATCCCAATTGATATAGTTCAAGAGTGCTTCGATAAATCCTTCACCAACTCGAAAGAGTTTAACACCAGCATTCTGGTTTGCTACTCTGCGATTATAAGTACCAAATTGGTCTAGAGAACTCTCAGCAAAACGGTTTTGTAACTCATTTATCGGAACCAAAGTACGCGTTGTTGGTTGATAACGCCGCATCTCTGATGAATCTGGGTTATTCAGTCCTCTGAATCCGAGTGCGTCGCAAATCCAGCCTTCAATTGCTCGTTTCATTTCTAGATGACGAGCATCGTAATTATCTAGGTCTTGAAAATACTCGGTAGCAATTTCATCGTTTGCATCAATTTCATCTAAAGCATTTTGTTCGCTAATTTTGGCTATTTCCGCTTCAATTTGCTCTTGAATTGGTGAAACCATTTCTAATAATCCAGGCGCACCTGATTGAAACAAAACTGTTTCTAATTCTGCAAGTTTCTCATCAACATAAAACTGGAGACTGGCAATTGATTGTTGGAAAATACCAAACCCATCTTTTAATACTTTATACCAAGCATTGTGAGGGCTATCTTCCAAGTAGGGGCCAATCAAGGCACTAGATTGGATGCCAATTTTACTGCCAATGCGGTCAAGTCTGCCAATTCTCTGCTCTAATTGATTAGGCGACCAAGGCAGGTCAAAATGAATTAACCAATCGGCAAACTGAAGGTTACGCCCTTCTTCTCCAGAGCGATCGCATACTAAAATAAAGCAGTTGGGGTTATTCTTGAATCGATTTAAGCCTTCCTCAACTTTGTCTGGTGATTCTCCAAATTGATGGCTGGCTATTGTCTCTGCGCCAAAGGTATCAGATAAATACCGGACAATTTCGCCACAAGTTTGCACAAAACTGGTAAATACAACAAATTTGGGCAGAATATCGCCAGCAATTGGTCTTTTAATTCTCTGCTGTATCCTGGTGATGAATTCCTTTTGATTCTTCCGAACGTTTGCGGGAATTTTGAAATATGTACCCAGCTGATTCAGCAGGACTGTTTTTAAATTTTCCGTCCGTTGTCCGTCCTCTTGAGGTTGACGAATAATTTTTAGTAAGGATTGGAGAATCTCTTCTTCCCCTGAGAATTTGGGGGTTGTAGTTAACAGGCGAACATCATCTTCTTTAAACTCCTGGATGAGTTTAGCATGAGGTTTTGCAGTTAAACGCGCCGTAATTACCTGCTCTAAAATGCCTAACCAAGTACCAGCAGCCAGAAATAACAGCAGAAAAATTCGCTGATATTGCTTTTCATCAGGAGCAACACTTTGCCATTGATTGAGCAGTTCGTGGATATCAAGCGATCGCTCGTCTAAATCGTACTCTTCTTTGGGCGTAAAGTTGCGGTCAAATATCACGTCTTCCACGGCAGCGCGACGGTTGCGAAGCATTCGCCGATGTAGTCGATAGATATCGCTGACATGGACGCGAATCGCTTGGACGATTTGCTCTTGCTCAGTAGAATTTGCTTGTAAACAATTTTCTAAATCATCCGCCAGCTTCAGCAAATACTTATCTTCAGCAAAGAGGTTTCGCAATTGCTGCAAGTTGCTTTTGAGAACCTCTGGTTCTACACCTTCTTTAAAAGAAAGCAGAAGTTTACCAATTTGCTGACGACTTTCAATTTTGGCGCGGAACCCTGCGAGATCACCAATTTTATAGGTTGTTGGGTCGAGTAAGTGCAACATGGCCAGAAAATCCTGCTCGTGATTGAGAACAGGAGTGGCAGATAATAAAAGTAAGCGATCGCTTTTATGAGCAAGTTCTTTGCAAGTCTGAAAACGCTGGCGTACTGTTGCATCCTTAGAGGTTGCCATTGCTGCGATGTGATGAGCTTCATCTAAAATTAAGCAGCCTATCCTTGCTTTCAGGTTGATTTTATGAATATCTTCAACCGCCAGCACCGCTACCCGTTTACCAAAATGGGAGATGTAAAACTTGTTTTCTAACTCAGTCCGCCATTGTTTGAGCAAATATTGCGGAACTAATACCACCGCACCTTTTTTCGGTTCATCGAGGAGGAATTGACGGAGAATCGCACCCGCTTCGATGGTTTTTCCGAGTCCCACCTCATCTGCTAGCAAGTAGCGTTGAATTGGGTCTTCCAGTACCCGCCTGACTACTTCAACTTGGTGAGGATAAAGATTAATATTTGCCGAAATCAGTCCCGTCATCCCGCGACTTACAGCGCGTTGCTGAGTCAAGGATTTCACGAAAGCCAATCTTTTGTCGTGGAAGTAAGGCGTTTCGTGACCCTTCATCGCCAGAGTTTGGATGGGGTCTGTATTTGGTAGATTACAACGAACGTAAATGTCTTCAACAGATGCGATCGCAGTTTTCTTATCTGGTAAATCAATTTGATACATTTCTGTATCTTCATCCCAGATAAAAACTCTGCCAACTATCCATTTATCCTGAGTTGGGAACTTGATATAGCATCTAGCTTGGGGTTCAAGCTTGACTTCAGAGAGCGTACTTAAAGGTAAAGTTTTTTGGAGACGTTGGCCTATAGAGCAGAAATACTCAACGATCGCATTGGTATCAGATATTTCCGTAACTTTTCCGATACCCAAAGAGTTATTTTGGGACTGTACCAATAAACCCAGCTTAATCATAGATCCAGTCCCCTGAACACACTAAAAGAACTTTCCAGACTGGTTTTTAACCCATATCTGGCAGCTTTGTAGATCAACATTATAGATAATAACTGGTATTACACTTTTTGTTAGAGCGATATCTACGACTGGCTATGACGTTCTCTACGAAACGCACTCGCGATCGCGGACTCGCTAACGCTTTTCTACCAGACGCACTCGCGATCGCTATTGGCGTCACTCCACCACAGCCAATTAATAAAATTAGCAATTTTCAGGTAAATGCACCACACAGTAGAGGTAAAGCATTACTGTCCTTGTACAACATATACAGTTCAATTAAATGAAAACTGCTGTAAATTCACATTTCTCAGTAAAGTTTTGTGTAAAAGCGTGACTTTGTTAAATTTTTGCCAACACAATGCCATTGCAGAGTATTGCCAAATTAAATTTGCTACGAATTAATGAAATGGGGTACTTAGCTGATTATGTGGTGTAACAGATTTACGCTTTAGCTTGAGAAGGCCACGATACAATTAAAATTATGTACCTTTATTTATTATGAAGAAAATTAGAGACAACACAATTAAGTTAAATCAATTTTTAAAGTTGATGGGTATAGTGCCAACTGGAGGTCAAGCCAAACTGATGATTCAAGGTGGTGATGTCCAAGTAAACGGGATGCTGGAAACTCGACGAGGACGGCGACTAGTACCGGGTGATAAAGTAACAATCCAAGGACAGACTTTAGAGGTGAATTTGAACAACAATGAAGACCAAGATGTAATGATAGATTTAACCGAACAAACCGAGTAAAGAAAGTTTATTCCAAAGTTACAAGTTTTTCTTTTGCCTTGTGAGTAATGCTGCAAATTTCCAATAATGTTATTATCCCACAGACTGAGATTGAAATTACCGCGATTCGGTCGCAAGGAGCAGGAGGCCAAAATGTAAATAAGGTTTCTACCGCCATCCACTTGCGCTTCGATATTGCGGCTTCATCATTACCCGATTATTACAAACAACAGCTTTTAAAGCTCAACGATCGACGCATTAACCAAGAAGGAGTAGTGGTAATTAAAGCCCAAGAACACCGAAGCCAAGAGAACAATCGTGAGTCAGCCTTGAAAAGACTTCAAGAACTCATTCAAAGCGCAGTTGTGGTGACAATCAAACGTAAACCCACTAAACCAACTCGCAGTTCTCAAAGAAAGCGCCTTGACCACAAAAGTAAGCGCGCACAGATAAAATCTAACAGAGGGCAGGTGACAGATTGTTGATTTATCGATTATTTGTAGAGAATACACATATTATTCAATATCAAAAAAGATGAATAAGACATTACTAAAAATTTTGATGTTTGGGCTTTTAATCTTGTTTATCATCTCTCCCTTTGCGGGTCTTGCGAGTTTAATGCTTGTAGTATTAGTTTCGGGGTTTTTCTTTTTGCTAGGTGATGTGTTTCAAGCAATTATTGGTGGCGACACCGACGCGAAAAAGTCATAAAAGCAAAATTCCAAATGAAGATAGGGATTTACCTAAAAAAGCCGTTTCCAAGGTGCGATCGCTTTAACATAGACAATTTTCAATCTGTCACAGCATAAGTTCACAGATATAATTGCTTTTTTAACTAAAAATTAAATAATTGTAATAACGATTTACTAAAAGCAAAGAGACTTTGAATCTTACTCCTCAACCTAGTAGGGGAGCTAATCCGTTGCGGGATTTCCCCCAGTTAAGCAACCAACTAGTGCTGTATTGGATTCAACACAGAAGCTTTATATACAGAATTTTTCACATAAATGATTTACATAGGTAAGGGCACAACATTAGACTTCTTGCAAAAGTCGGGGTAAAGGGGAAGGGGAAAAGGGTAAAGAAACTCAAAATCCTTTCCCTTTAACCTTTTTCCTTTTCCCTCTCTTGCAAAAATATATTTTTGCAAGAGGTCTATTGTTGTGCCCTTACAATAATCTATACCTTACAAAGTTGCAATTTGCTGTATATGTATCTATTTGAATGAAAAATATCCCTTATGTTTTGCATAGTAATATTTGAGCAACTTGCTATTTTACAAATAAAAATACCTAAAATTCATTTAGCTAAAGAGTAATAATTATATTTGTTAAAGATAAACACACTGAGGACTAGTAAAGCTAAACTAAAGAAAAAGAAAAATTAAAAATTAGTAGTCACAATATAATAAGTGTTAGAAAAATGAATGGTTAATAACTTTCATCACAGCCTAAACACTTTTTTATAGTAAACATCAAGCAGAATATATAGATGCGAATAATTGGACATATCAACAACGCAAGGTACCACCCATGAGTTCCCGCGCACTGCTGTTAGTAAATCGTCATGCTCGCCAAGGGCAAAAGGGTCTGTCGGAAGCAATTCAATATCTCAAAACACTTGACTTTGATTTAATTGAAGAGTCTACAGAAGATCCCAAACATCTTGCTGAAGTTATACTTCGCTATAAGCATCAAATTGACTTGGTAATTATTGGTGGAGGAGATGGCACTCTCAATGCCGCAGTAGATGCTTTAATTGAGACTCAGTTACCTTTGGGAATTTTACCTCTGGGAACTGCCAACGATCTAGCGAGAACTTTAGGAATCCCAAATTCCTTGAACGAAGCTTGCAAAATTATTGGAAATGGACATTTACAGCGCATCGACTTGGGTTGTGTGAATGGCAAGCACTTTTTTAACGTTGCCAGTATGGGATTGAGTGTAAAAATTACCCAACGGCTTACCAAAGAAGTTAAGCGCCGTTGGGGAGTATTTGCTTATGCTGCTACTGCATTGCAAGTGATTTTGGAAGCTAGACCTTTTACAGCAGAGATTGCGATCAACGGTGAATTGATTCGCGTCAAAACAGTACAAATTGCTGTCGGTAACGGTCGCTATTACGGTGGTGGTATGGCAGTGGCTGACGATGCCACAATAGACGATCAAAGGCTAGACCTTTATAGCTTGGAGATTGAACACTGGTGGCAGGTTATATTATTACTACCCGCAATGCGACGAGGGCGACATATACATTGGCAGAGTGTACGCTCGCTTCAAGGTCAAGAAATAGAGGTACATACTCGCAAACATCGCCCTATCAATACAGATGGTGAAATTACTACCTACACACCTGCTCATTTTCGGGTTATACCTAAAGCTATAGCTGTTTTTGTACCCCCAGAAAGCAGGAGTTAGGAGTCATTCAATTTTAGATTTTAGATTTTAGATTTTCCTTCAATTCAAAATCTAAAATTGGCAGGGTTTAGAAGTTATTCTCCCTCATCTTCCTTTACTGCAAAGTGGGAACTCGCATCAACTGACGCCAAATGCATCTGAGATTTTCTCAAGATATAAAGTCCCTGTTGCAACGCCTAGCTGAACAACCGCTGACTCTAGGCGATATTCTGACAGAAACCTCAGAACGGGGCTTTAGTCTGGTAATTACATTATTAGTTTTGCCTTTTTTGCTTCCCATGCCACCGGGATTAACTGGCCCATTTGGTGGTGCTTGTCTACTGTTGTCAGTGCAAATGGTTTTAGGAAGGCGATCGCCTTGGCTACCGAAAAGAATCGCTAACTACAAATTTCCTCGTTCCTTCGCCCAGTTACTTTTGCAAAATTTGGGACGGCTCACCAAAGTTTTCCAGAAAATCGCCCGTCCCCGATTAGCAAAAATAGCCCATAATCCTTTAGTTTGGCGAATTAATGGGTTTTGTATCTCTTTATTAACAGTATTGCTAATATTACCAATCCCGTTTACAAATCCTATTCCTACTATCGGTATTTTACTTTTGACTGTTGCCACCATCGAATCTGACGGTTTATTAATTTGCATCAGCTACGGCATTACTGCTCTGATTACCTTGCTGTTTGGATTTATTGGTTATGCAGTGTGGTTAGCTCCTAGTTTACTGCCATCGATATTGAAATAATAAAAGCCTCCAGCTTTTGGCTGAGGGCTGTAATTTATTAGGGTGCATCTACCATTTATTAATCCGCTTTATTTATTGCCATATCCGGGCAAATTAGACTTTTAATAAAATTTATTTTTTTCGCAAAAAATTATTAGCAATAAAAAAGCCTTCAACTAAAAGCTGAGGGCTGTAATTTAATTAAGGTGCATCTACCATTTATTAATCCACTTTATTAATTGCTATATCCGGGAAAATTAGACTTTTAAGCAAATTTATTTCATTAATGAATAAAAAAGTATCAGCAATAAAAAAAAAGCCCCCAACTAAAAGCTGAAGGCTGTGATTTAATTAAGGTGCATCTACTATTTATATCTCCGCTTTAGTTATTGCTGCATCAGGAAGAATTGAAAAATAAATATATAGCTGTGGAATTGATTTCGTTAGCTAAAACGGTAGTACTAGCTTCAATGAGGATTACCTACGGTATTTGACTAGGTAATCATTGACCAACTTCACATTAATTTTACAATTATCCCAATTTTCCTCTGAATACACAAAGTTTCTGTTAATATCTCTGATTCGATATCCGCAATAGTACGAATTTAGTTTATTAGTTGGGTATATGACTACGAAAGTTAGACACACCCAACTTGATGAAGCGATCGCAATTTCTATTAGCCCTTGCTAGTCTTAGTATTGTCGGGGGAAGCTTTTTTCTGAGAACAACTTTTAGCAGTAATAGTGAGCCTAAAATCATAACTAATACATTACGCTATAAAGAAATTCGTAATCAACTATGGTCTGAAAATGACCAAGTAAAACATTTTCCTAATGAGATTCCCCTTGATGCTAAAGACGTTCGTATTGCTTACTCTCCCAAAGTTTTGCAAGGAAGTAGTTTTTTTCAAATTAGACTGAAAGAGCCACCAAAAAAGATAGAAAAATTACTTTCACAATACAGAAATAGTGCCAAGCACAAATATATAGGCGGTAACACAAACGACCACATAAATCAACCTAACGGTGTGCCCACAACTTTCTTTTATACTAGTGACTCTCCTACAGAATCTTTTCCAGCTACTTATGAAATATTGGTATTAAATACAGATAACAAAGGTAGACCTGGCTTTAAGTGGAATCATGGAAATAGCTACGGCGTTGCAATTAATAGTTCCACGTCAGAAATTATCTATTGGTCTGAAAAATGGTAATTAGAATTCAAAATGAATTTGAATCGTCATGAAAAAATCATTATTTGTAATATCTGATATCATCTTTGCCTAAATTACCAGAAAAAATCAACTTGTCTATTGAATATACAGATGAAGAAGATTTAAGAATCTCCCATATCGGTATATTGGGAGAATTAATATAGTTTCAAAAAGTCAAGTTTTAGGGAAGTAAAATTTTGAGTGGAGCAAGCCTTCACTCAGATTTCATAGTACAAAGTGCTGCTTTTACCCTTTTGGATATATCACTTTGGGTAGTTAAAACTTATAGTCAGCATAGCTAAGATTTATAAGTGCTTAAAAACTATCTGAATATGTAGAATGCCAACTGCTTTAATTACTGGTGCTTCTAGTGGTATTGGTAAAGCCTTTGCTCAAGAACTAGCTGCACGCAAAACAAATCTTGTACTCGTTGCTCGTTCTGAAGACAAACTAAGCAAATTAGCTAAAGAACTACAAGAACAACACAACATTCAAGTAGACGTTGTAGTAAAAGACCTCACAGAACCTAATGCAGCTGCTAGTGTATTTGATGCCACAAAGGCAAAGGGATTAAACATTGATTTATTAATCAATAATGCTGGTTTTGGTTCCTATGGCGACTTTGCTGAAGGGGATGGAGAAAAACAAGTCAAAATCGTACAATTAAATATTTTAGCATTGGTAGATTTAACCCATAAATTTTTACCCTTGATGCGGCAACGTCGTTCTGGAAGTATTATTAACGTATCTTCTATTACGGCATTTCAACCTATACCATACCTTTCTGTTTATGCTGCTAGTAAAGCTTTTATTCTCAGCTTTAGTGAAGCATTATGGGCAGAAAATTATCAGTATGGTGTCCGGATCTTAGTCACTTGTCCAGGGCCAATAGAAACAAACTTTTTTGCAGAAGCTAATTTTCCTCCAGCGCTGGCAGGCAGTACAGATAAAGTCTATTCTTCCGAAAAAGTGGTTTGGGAATCTTTAGAGGCTTTAGAAAAAGGCTATCCAACTGTTATTAGCTCTGATAGTACCACTCAAATTAGAAGCAAATTATCTCGGCTTGTACCGCGTAAACTTCTACTGAATATGTTAGCAAAACGCTTTAAAGCCTAAGTATTAATTATCTATTTAGGAGTTTGGAGTTTAAAGTTAAATAAACTGATGTATTTAAAACTCCTCACTCCTAACTTATTACATGTACCTTGTTAATTGAACTCGGTAACGCTCTTTTTTTGTAACGGCGATTTCCCCAACTTCTAAACGCCCTTTAGAGCGAATGGCGATTAAGTCGCCTGATTTGACTTGAGAACTAGCTTGGGTAACTTCCTTCCAATTGACGCGGACATCACCAGCATCGATGAAATCAACCATTTTGCTGCGGGACATGCCAAAACCAGCAGATGCGATCGCATCTAATCTTAAAGAAGCCTCCACAGTAGTTAATTCTTTTTTCTTGGGTTCCCGAACCTTTAATTCAGTTAGCTCAATCTGCTGAGTTTTCACAGGAACCGATCGCACCTGTTTGAGGCTCATTGACAAAAACTCCACCAACTCTGGTGCAACAATCGCCTGCGCCCCTCGTTCTCCTAAGACAATCACATCTCCTGTCTTTTCACGAACAATTCCCGTCCCCAACATTGCCCCTAAAAAGTCGCGGTGAGAGGCGGTATCAAACAGGAAATTACCAGCAATTTCTACGGCTACAAGGCTGACTTGAGATTGATCTAAGGGAAGTTCCGAACGAGCGATCGCTATTCTTTGGCGTTCAGCTTGCGGATATCCACCCCATGCTACCAACTGCACTTCTGTTAATCGGTTAAATACCCTTTGAATTTCTGCCAATTCTGGGGGAGATAGAAAATCTGTCAAAACCACTTCCCAAGTTTTGATTGCTTGCTCTGCTTGATCGATTGCACGAGCGACACTATCTCGATTTTCAACACCTTTTAAAAGTTCTTCTCGTGGCAACATTCTTAAAAATTATGAGTTATGAATTGAGAATTAATTTGCTATAACTATCCTGATTCTAGCTTTAATTCCCATTTCTACGGTTCCTGTCCAGATTGGGTTAGCCTTTCTACTGGGGATTTGTTTGCGATCGCAGCGGCTTAAGCCATCTCCCAAGAATAGGAAAGTAACTCAAGCCGTTGTCTCGTGATCTGTAAACTATGATTTATTCAATACACAGTATTTGTGTCGGCATAACCTTGGATATTTTCTGGATCAAACTGACGTAATATTTTGGTTGCTTGGCGAGTCAGAGTTTCAGAACCTTGAACGGCGACTAAATATTTACCTGCATCTAAGCGGTTGCGATAAGGTAAAGCATCACCACCACCTACAAGTAAACCGACTCCGCCACCGACAAACACACCACCCATCGCACCACTAGCAGCACCCAGCAGTCCGCCAACAATGTGATTGCCAACTTCACCCGCCCAGGCAAAAGTATCTAAACCAGTAATCAGGCTGAATGTAAAACCTGCAAAAAAGCCAAATGGTATCAGCCAGGTTGCCATCTGTTTTGCTTGCTTTTTAGCCTGTTCTTTGGGGTCAATTAAGCCAAACTCGTCAGCCGTTTTATACCCCCTCCCTAAAATAGTGCTGTTAATGCCTTCTTTTTCTAAAGCTAAGTAAGCAGCTTCGGCTTGAATGCGGTCTGGTAATACGGCAACAAGGTAATTCATTGATTTTACAATTTGTCTAATAGAAGTTTTGCCTTAATTAACAGCGTATCAGTCCTGGTCTATTCAACCTCGCATGACTAGAAGTGACACATCTGGATTACTCCAAGACTTACATCAGAGTTAGCAGGCTCACATCTTGCACCAAAGCACTGAAAGGACTACCCACTGCGTTTGTGTAGTCCGCCTGCGCGAACTAAGCTTATTAAGGGTTTTGAAGCCGTTTTGCATCTATGTTCAGTAGCCGCAGTTTTAATCGTGAGATTAAAATGCGGGTCGATCATTTTAGCAAATCTAGTGGCTCACAAAAATTGTTTACGCCTTGCTTGAGGACATATAGCAAAACTGGCGTTGCCAAAATCTTAGGAAATGTCGGCGTTGTTTTTAGATGTTCCATCATCTTCACAAGAGAAGTATTAAGCAAATCTTCTCGATATTCTTGTTCACAAATGACCACACGCCATTTTCTAGCCAAGGCATCTAACCACTCGGAATTTGCTCTTTCTGGCTGTTGTCCTGCTCGGATAGCTAGCGTCATCGCTGCATCTTCCAAATCTCCATCACAGTCTTCAATCAAATCCAGCGCTTCCATATCGCTAGGATCGTCTGCCAATTGAGAGCGAAACTGTGCAATTTCTTGAGATGTTACTTTAGTCATGAGTCTTTGACAAGGCAAGCGATCGAACACTCAGTTATGTTAGTCCAAATTTGACTATAGCGCTTCTCTGCTAAGTCCAATACAGACCTCACAAAAACAACTCCTTCTCTACGACTTCTCCCTAACCCTCTTTTCAGAGGAGCGGAAAAAGTTTCGTTACCGGAAGAATTAGATAAAACACGTCTACTTTGAAAACCGTAGTTTTTTCTTTTTATCCTTTAGCGATCGCTAAAGAATTTCTAAAAATCACAATTTACAATAGTGCCTTTTGGACTAAAAAGCCTCACTTATTCAGTGTATTTACTGAATAAGTGAGGCTTTTAGCTAGCTTTTTATTAGAAATGCTACTGGACTGTGTAATGTCATGATAAACACAACAGTAGTCAAAAGTATTCATTCAATGGAGTTTCAGCTAATTAGCGGAATGCTCTGAGGGTAACAGACCGTTGTAAATCAGCTAAAGCGCGGTTGTAATCCAAAATTGCTGTGACTCGATTACCTTCAGCTTGTGTGAGGTCGTTTTCAGAGTTAATGACATCAGTTTGAGTACCTACACCAGCTTGGAATCGCAAACGCGCTAAACGTAGAGCTTCCCTAGCTTGTTCTAAAGCGGTATTAGCGGTTTGAACATTCTCCAAACTAGATTGCTGGGTAGAATAGGCTTGTTCTACCTCAAAGCGAATTTGGTTGCGCTGTTGAGCAAATTGAGTTTCTGCGATCGCAATATTAGCTTGCTGTTGAGCTGCTCTTGCTCTTGCTGCTCCGCCATCAAACAAATTTAGGGTTGCCCTAACTCCGAATGAATAACCATCAGTAACGCTGACATTATCATCGAACTGGTCTAGCAGGTTATAGCTAGCGACCAAACTAACTTGAGGCCCCAGTTCCGCAAGAGCTTGCCTACGCTGTTGCTCGCTAATATTACGTTGTGCTAACTGCTGTTGCAATTCTGGACGATTTTGATAAGCCAACACAATACTTTGTTCTAGGGTTGGGTTCCAAAGACCAGCTAATTGTACAGGGTCAGCGGCACTGATATTTATTGCTTGCGGCAAACTGATCCGAGTTGCTAATTGACGACGGGAAATTGTCTGCTGGGATCTAGCATTAGTTAAATTTTGTTGGGCATTTGCTAAATTCACCTGCGATCGCAACACATCGAACCGCGTACCAACCCCAGCTCGCTCTAAAGCTTCTGCATCACGCAAACTAGCTTCAGAGTTCAGCACAGCCGATTGGGCAATCCGTACTTGTTCATCTGCTTGTTGCAAATTGTAGTAGTCTCTGGCAACATTCAGACGGATTGTCTCAGACTGAGTTTCTACAGCCAACTCGCTAAAACGTACCTGTTCTTCAGCCGCTTTGATGCTAGCTTGCACTCTCCCAGAAGTATAAAGATTATATGAAAGTTGTGCTTCACCAGAAAAAGATGTACTGGGTTGATCTTGGTTAGGGGCAAACGGCCCGCTTAATTCGTTCTGACGTTGGCCATTAGCAGACTGACTACGAGTCAGATCGGTGCTAACTCCCAGAGTGGGCAATAAAGCAGCTTGCGCCTCTCGTAGAGCCGCTCGATTGCGTTCTAGCTCCAATAAAGACACCTGTAGATCGCGATTATTACGCCGTGCCAACTCCAGAGCCTGTGCCAAAGTAATCGGCTGATTTCCTTGAAGTTGCACCTCCTCCGGTTTGGTGGGAAATTGTAGGGGATTTGAGTTAGGAATCAGGTTCTCTGGAATTTGCACCGGCCCTGGAGGCACAGGAGTTACGGTTCCTGGCACAGTAGAAGGTTGCACCGAACCCTCTGGTGCAGGAGTTACGGTTCCTGGCGCAGTGATAGTTGGCGTTGAACCCTCTGGTACAGGAGTTACGGTTCCTGGCACAGTAGAAGGTTGCACCGAACCCTCTGGTGCAGGAGTTACAGTTCCTGGCACAGTGATTGGCGTCGAATCTGTCGGAATCGTGGTATTACTTTGAGCCAAGCGACCAATAGCGTTTTGTCGTAAGCAGGTGCTTGAGGTTAGTAGCACAGCCAAGGAGTCAGTTTTGCTTTTGCTCAACTCCTGTGGACACCTCTGCGCTGACAACAGTTTTGCTGCTCCTGCACCTGTAGCTGAAGTTTGTAAAAATGTTTGCAACTGAGTAACAGTATTTTTCTTTTGAACCACTGGCTGCTGGAAAGAAGACAGGGACAAAATTTCTTTTTGGACAGAAAGGGGTTTTGAAGTGTAGTTGGGAACTACTGTCTTCTTTAATTTCTGCCTATCAGCGCTTGAATTACTCTGTTTTTGGTTCTTTTGAGCTAGTGAAGGATTAGAGGTAGGTGTCAAACTGAAAAATCTACCTTTATCTTTCTTAAGTAGTTGTTTTATTGGCACAACAGTATCTTCAGCCGTAAATACGGGAATACTGTTATTACTTAAAGGTTTCATACTAAGTTTAGTAAAACCCAAAGTAGGTACTAGGGTTGGAACACTAACATTTGCACTATTAGGCAGTTGCCTATTTATGGTGTCTACAACCAAGCCTTGACCATAAGTAGAAGTCAAAACACTAGGAGAAGACGCCAGTTGTACCCCAGTTAGTTTCGCAGTACCAGCCCAAGCAGGCTGAGTTGTTAAAACTGCTGCCGTTACACCAGGTAAGAAGCTATAAAATAATTGCTGTCCTTTCACCGCATCCCTCACACGAAAATCAATCTAGCGGCAGAAAACCTTTCTTCACCACAGAATATAGCACGATACTAAACTTAGGAAAGAATATACTACGATACTAAATTTAGGGTTCGGAACTCTGTTTGTCTTCAAAACGTCTAACAATGCGAGAAAGTTCCGCCTTTTCATCGATACTAACGCGAGTAGGAGCACCGCTGATAATCCGTTCGTAGTTTCGGAAAGAATCTTTGATTTCGGGCCCGTCAGCAGTAATATTATACTCACGAATCCCCTTATCATGCCAAGACCCGCGCATTTTGAATACGTTAATTGCCCGCGACATTTCTCCGCGAATTTCTACGTACTGTAACATCAGAATTGTATCGGTAATCGTGGAAATATGAGAGTCAGTAATCGAATGCGCTCCTAGAAATTGGTCGGTTGTGTTAGTAAAAAAGCCGGTAATTTCTTCTTGTTTAGCATAACCTGTCACACCAATTACAAACTGCCGAAATGCATTATTGCTCACTCCTCGAGCTAGTGCTGATAGAGAATCAATAGCAATCCGAGCGGGTTTGAAAATAGCAATTTCTGATTTAATAATTTGTAAGTGGTCTTCTAAACCAGTTGATTCAGGATAGGTACAGATTATTTTGAGTAAACCTTTATCTTCTAATTCTTCAAAATCAATTCCCCAAGAGGAAGCATTACGAGATAATTGGGCGCGTGATTCTTCAT
The DNA here is from genome assembly GCF_034530835.1 of Nostoc sp. DedQUE12b. Taxonomy (NCBI): domain Bacteria; kingdom Bacillati; phylum Cyanobacteriota; class Cyanophyceae; order Nostocales; family Nostocaceae; genus Nostoc; species Nostoc sp. DedQUE12b. The sequence goes on from NZ_JAVRCI010000006.1 coordinate 65,388, forward strand.
AAGCAAATAATATCGCCTGTTCTCCATTCAGGCAGCCATCTTGAATAAACTTACTTACTAACAGCGTTTTACCAGTACCTGTGGCTCCTGTTGCCAAAATAATTGAATCTTTAAAGAAACCACCACCACACATTTCATCTAAGGTTTTGACACCAGAAGATACCCTGATATTAGAAGAACGTTGAGTTAAGCGCATTGCTCCCAGTGGGAAGATGTTAACTCCTTCATTAGTAATCGTGAAGGGATACTCGCCTTTCATGTGAGTTGTGCCACGCAATTTGAGAATTTCAATTGTGCGGCGGCGGCGTTCTCCTTCTAAAGCGTTGCGAACAATTACTACATTATCGGAAACAAATTCTTCCACACCAAAAGACGCAACAGGCCCATATTCTTCACTACGTTCAGTAGTAATTAAAGTTGTGACATTCAGTAGTTTGAGACGTGCTACTAAACGAAAAATTTCGCGTCGCACTACTCCCATTGCTTCATACTGCTGAAATACTGCTGTTATTGAGTCGATGGAAACTCGTTTAGCTTTGTATTTGCGGATGGCATATTGTAAACGCTCAATGAGTGCAGAAAGGTCAAAATTTCCAACGATATCTTGGCCTTCTGGATCGGGAGATGCATCAAGAATAAATAACTTGCCTTCTTCGATTAAGCGGGGCAAGTTCCAACCAAAAATATTGGCGTTTTTAATAATATCACTTGGTGATTCTTCAAAGGTTACAAATACTCCTGGTTCATCAAAGTAGGTGATACCGTTATAAAGAAACTGAAGAGAGAATAACGTTTTACCTGTGCCGGATGTACCACTAATCAAGGTCGTTCTACCAATTGGTAAACCACCATGACTAATATCGTCAAACCCTTCGATCATTGTCCGAATTTTTTCGACACCCCTAATTATTGGTGGTTGTTTTGGGTCTACTTGCTCGTTTTGACTCATTGCTTGATAACAAAAGGGTATTAAAACCTGTTTTTTTATTACTAATTTTGGACTCAATTTTTTATGATTAAAAATTTACTCTTCAAAATCTTCTTCACTCAGTTCTTCATAGAGCAAATCCAATCCAATCAATACTCTTTCTCTATCTGAAAGATCCCCAATAATTTTGCGAACGGGTGGAGGCAGAATTTTAGATAATGTTGGCGTTGCCAAGATTTTATCTTCTTCCGCCAGTTGTGGACTTTTCAATACATCGATCACTTTTAAAGCATAAACACCTTCAAACTCCTGCTCTAAAATATCTTTGAGTGTTTTTAATGCCCGGACTGAATTCGGGGTGTTTCCTGCTACGTAAAGCTTGAGAACGTAGGTTTTTCTGGCTTTAATCATATAATATAGTTAATAACTATTCATGAGCATAAAAATAACAAATGCGTTCGCGCATTGGGAGTAACTAACAGCAATAGTGTGTTCAAAGTGAAATATACACCGATAAACTTAATTTATTTAGAAATTGAACTCCTATAAACTTCGCACAAGTGAGCCAAGATATCGATTAAAGTTAGCCGATAATCAAGTAACGTTTCATTGCTCCTGCCTTCTAATTTTAGCTGGTTAGAAAATTCTTCAATTACCTCCATGTGAATTTCGATGATTTGAGGCACAGGAATATTAGCATAAAATATAGTATTGATAAATTTATCAATTTTATCTTTGAGTGTTTTGTCTGTGGTAAAATAATCTATAAGAATCAGGCTATAATCTATTTTAAGCTGTCTTAATAGTCCTTGTTTTTCTGCTGGAGTCATCTCCTGAAAATGCTGTTGGCTTTTTTGCATCTGACTGGCAAATACATAAACGTACTTGCTAGTGTATGCCTTACTTGGATTGAGTGGCGGACAATTTGGTAAATAGTTGATTTTTCCAGAGGTCGTTACAGCAACAGGTAAGTAGTAAAATTGGGCAGTAATTGCGTCCATCAATTGCCCCACCCACGTACTCAAACCTTTTAGGTTGGCTAAGTCAACTGGATTATTTAAGCATTTGTTCACATTAAATTGCGGAATCAATATCGGTAATAACATCTATTCTTGAATATATCTCCTCGATCGCCTTGACCAATAAACGCGGGCTGATAAGTTTAGCTAACGCTTTAAGGGGATACTGGGTGTGCAGTCAAATGGTGATTTAACCCCAAAATAACGCTCTATGAGAGCAGATAGTGCTACGCACCTAACAATTTAGTGCAGCAACTAACTGGTAGAACTTAGTAGGTCTTTGATGATAAGGTATCCTTCGGCATAGCAAGATACAATAATTAACTCATGATTTACATATCTATGTATATAAATAGATAGATTTTTTTATTTTGCTCCTTGATAAGATACTTAAACGAACTTAAAGGATTGTCGCATTCCAAATCATTATAATTCCTCAAGGTTCTAAAGCGAATCTTTGGGGCCATAATTGTTTTAGCCGTCGCTATCGATGAGGAGTTTAAATACCAGTAAGACACTGGAGAGGCTAGTTGCTAGAAATGAGAAACGTCGCCTCTTGGAAAAATGCACTCGTTTGCAATTCCCGTGTCCGTTAGGGGAAATTCCGTTGTTTGAAAGGCGTTGAAATAACCAGAGTTGCTTATATGAGTCTTCTTAAAGGATATGACTTCAGGCGAAAAGACCATCAACTGGCAGATGGAAATGCCGGAGGGTTCCACAGGAAGAATGACCCCCAAATCCTTATGTTAATGCTAGATTACCCGCTTTATGACTTTCAGGCAACCGTACCTAGCTGCCCCCAAACAAGTTCTCTGGCAGTGGTGTTGGAGATTTTTGAGCAAGAGCAGTGCGATCGCCTGGTAGTAGTAAATCAACAGCAATGTCCCATTGGATTGCTGTATTCTGCCCGTTTAATCCCAAAATTATTAGCACAAAGTGACGATAAAAATCTAAATTTACAACAATCGCTCTCTACCTGGGGTCAAGGTCTAATTGAGCCAATACAGACAATATCAGCTTCGGAGCGTGTAGAGCGATTAAGCTTGCGCTGGTGCGATTCACAAGTCGAAAAACCCCAAAAGTTAGATTGGGCGCTGATTGACTCTGGTGGTCGATATTTGGGACTGCTGGATAGTTCACGCCTGTTGCGATCGCTGGCTAAAGCACGCTTGGGTGGATTACAAAGGTCTAGTGAGCATCGTCATGAGTATGATGGTAGACCAAATGAACCCAAGTCGCTAGGACATCAGCCGCTGGTACACTTGCTAGAAAGACTGCCTTGGCCTTTGATGTTGCAAACGGGTACAGGCGAGGTGGTAGCGCGAAATCCTGCCTGGTGGCAGCAATTAGGAACCTTAAAAGATCCAGAAGGAGTTAGGCAACAGGTGGAGGCAATACTTGCCCCGAACCGCTCCGATATAGCAGAATATGTCACCCAACCAGCCATCAAGGTTCATCCCAATGGTAGGGAGAATGAGTATGGTGGTGAAGATGAACTGACTCAACCAGAAGCATCAGGTGATGCTGTATACAGCCGATGCTATTTGGATAGTCAGGTGGGTACTTGTACCTGCGTTGTTGAAGTACAAAATGGTCAAGAGCGAATCTGGCAGTTTGCCAAAATTCCCTTAGATAGTTCTGAGTTTAAAGTGATGAGTGCAGCAGAGGAGATTGCACTCAGCACTGATTTGTGGTTGGTTTTAGCTACTGATGTCACTGAACAGCAGCAGCTTTGTAAAGAACTAGCAGCGAAGAATGCCGATTTAATTCAACTAAATCGGTTAAAAGACGAATTTTTGGCTTGTATTAGTCATGAACTCAAAACTCCCCTAACTGCCGTTTTAGGATTATCGCGCTTGCTCGTGGATCAGCAGTTGGGAGAACTTAACGAGCGTCAAGCCCGTTATGCGGGACTGATTCATCAAAGCGGACGCCACCTGATGAGTGTGGTGAATGACATTCTGGATTTGACCCGGATGGAGACGGGACAAATGGATTTGACGCTGACTCCGGTGAAAATTCAGGCTGTGTGCGATCGCGCCCTCTCGGAAGCCAAAGCTATCCACACTCAAACTACCAAAGCGACATCTGCCCCGCCACCTGCAAATGCCCGTTCATCTGCTCCGCAATTCTGTCTTTCCATTGAACTAGGTTTAGATCAGATGGTGGCAGACGAATTGCGCTTACGCCAGATGCTAGTGCACCTACTTTCCAACGCCTTTAAATTCACCGAAATATCTGGCGAAATTGGGCTGCGGGTCAGTCGTTGGGAAGGATGGATTGCCTTTACCGTTTGGGATACAGGCATTGGTATTCCCGAACACCAGCAACACTTAATCTTTCAAAAATTCCAACAACTAGAAAATCCCCTTACCCGCCAATTTGAAGGCACTGGTTTGGGGCTAGTATTAACTCGCGCCTTGGCTCGCCTCCACGGAGGAGATGTCAGTTTCTTATCGCGTGAAGGTAAAGGTAGCCAGTTTACCCTACTTCTGCCGCCCAGTCCCCCGAAAACAGGCTTTTCGGAACCAGATATGGGAATCAGAGAAGACGAGGAGACACGATATCAACCGACACGGGAAAACTCCGCAGCCGCTCGTCAGCAAGTTAGTACGCCCATACAGCATCATCTTGCGAGTTCACAACGATTGGTCTTGGTAGTCGAGGCAGTAGCCCGATATATTGAAGACTTGACCGAACAACTCAAAGGTTTAGGATATCGGGTAGTGATTGCGCGATCGGGGACAGAAGCAGTCGAAAAAGCGCGACGCTTGCAACCAATAGCGATATTTTTAAATCCGTTGCTACCCCTGCTTTCAGGTTGGGATGTGCTGACTTTACTAAAATCTGACACTGCAACCCGTCATATATCTGTAATTGTCACGGCCACAGGAGCCGAAAAGGAGCAAGCATTTGCTAACCGAGCCGATGGTTTCTTAAGTTTGCCAGTAGAGCATCAGGTCTTAGCACCAGTTCTAGAAAAATTATGTACTGCACAAGCAATTGGGCAGATAGGATTAAATAATAGTGCAATTATCCCAACTAAAACCCCACTGCGAATTCTCAGGTTGGTGAATCCCCAGTTAGAATCGGTCAATCCCCACCCCTCACTTCGAGAACATCGGGTGATTGAAGTAGATGACCTAGATCAGGCAGAACTTTTGGCACGGGTATGGCAGTTTGATGTCATTTTGCTAGATGTCGAAAGTACCACCGCCCAAATTTATTTGCAACAACTAATTGGACATCCACGTTTGGCAGCTATACCACTGGTGACTTGCGATGTTGCAACTACCTTAATCGCCTCTAAAATACCAGGGTTATCTGTATTTCCTTACTTAACACCATTTGCGAAAGACAACAGCAGTCGCACCGAAAAAACAGATGCTTTACTATCAGTACTAGAAATTGCTTCTGGTATTTGCTGCCCTCCCAACATCTTAGTAGTGGATCTAACAATGCTGCGGGATTTTCCCCAGGTAAGACGTAAGCCAGCTAAGGGTTATCGGACAGAAAAAAATTGCTCAATTAGTAGTGAAACTGCTGAACGTGGTTCTGAGTGGTTCCAAGCTTTAATTCAATACCTGCAAACAGCAGGCTTCAAAGCGGCGATGAGTCCTTGTTGGGCAGAAGTGTTGCAACAAATTCGCCACGAAAGCGTTGACTTACTGCTAATTTGTTTAGGAGAAACCTCTATCCACAAAGATGTACTCAAAGCACTGAAAACATTGGGAGATTCGCCTTTAAAGTTACCACCAATTTTGGTACTAAATCAGCGATTAAATCTCTCAGAAACCAGTTTCCAGGATGGAATAGCTTATAAGGGAATTAACAAGCAGAAAAAGAATGGTTTGGAATCGATAGAAACTGTTGTTGGTGCGATCGCTACCCAAATATTACCGCGATCAATATCAATGGAAGACCTATTAAGCCAGATCAATCAAGCTTTAGCTGTCAATGGTTACAATAACAAATGTTAACGGGGTCATTAGTTATTGGTCATTAGTTATTCTCAAAGGACAAATGACTAATGACCAATGACAATTTATGATATGTCTATTTTTTCTTTTTTCATTTTCTTAAAAGGAACTCGAACCAAGTTATAAGCACCCTTGGTCGATAAATTCTTGTAATCATCTGGCTGTAAGTCCATTTTCAAAAACTTTTTCTGTTCGGCCAACAGCAGCACTGAAGAAGGTTTTAGTCCTTTAGCAGCCTTGTTTTTAATATGCTCTACAGCCTCTTGGGGAAATTTTAAATAATTTACGTGGATGTGGCTGTAAAATACCACACTAGGCTTTTTGAAGCCAAGCATGATCAATTCTTCGTTTGGTTGTTTTGCTTCTAAAATGACCGCAGACAATTCCCTTAAGGGTAATTGACGTTCCCGATCGATAAAGAACGAAGCAGGCGTTAAGACAAAAATTACAAACGCCACAAACCCGATTAAATTAATACTCATAATGTAGTTCCAGCGGCGGCTCAATAATAAACCCGCAACCAAAACAGCAGAAACTAGCCAAATTATACCCGCGATTACTGGTAAACCAGATTGTTCAATTAGTTCGTGAAAGTTACTTATCGCTGGATCGGTACCTAATATATGGGTAATGTTGAGTAGTGCTGTTGCCAAAACTGATAAAAATACTACATTCACCCAACCACTTATTCGCAGCAAAGACGCAAAGATGGGGGGAGTGGGAGAGGGGGAAACAGGAATTGTTTGCCGTGTCTCTGTATCCGAAAAAAGGTCGCTCCACAACAAGGCTACGAGGATTGCTGCTGCTGGCATTAAAGGCAATACGTAGCTAGGGAGTTTAGTAACAGCAATGCTAAAAAAGCCAAAGATGCTAGCAAACCAGAACCAGGCAAATAAACCAAATTGCTGAAAACGTTCAAGGGATCGCCAATGCGATCGCTGCCAAAATTTTAGTCTGATTATAGAAGCTGGTAAATACACTGAGTATGGTGCAAAACCCAACAGCACGATTACAAAGTAAAAATACCAAGGTGCTGAGTGACCATTAACTACTTCTGTAAAGCGTTCCAGGTTGTGATAACCAAAAAAGGAGTTAATGTAATTCCAGCCATTGCGCCAAATTACTAAAGCATACCAGGGCACTGACAAAGCGAGAATTATCAGTGTACCTACAAGAAGGTGCATTTCTCGCAACACCTCTCGCACTTTACCCACGTAAAGTAAAAAAGCAGCAACAATTAGCCCCGGCAAAACAATTCCCACTGGCCCTTTTGTCAAAATTGCGCCAGCAATCAGTACATAAAAAGCTAAGTACCACTTATTAGGGAATAGGGCATGGGACATTGGGGATTGGACATTAGTGATTAATTCTGCTCCCCTGCTCTCCTGCTCTTCTGCTCTTCTGCTCCCTTCCTTCCCTGCGTACCCTAGAAAAAAACAGAACAAAGCCGATGCTATACATCCGGTGAGCAGCATATCAGAGACACCCGTTCTCGCCCAAATAATAGTTTCGGGATTGAGCGCCATCAGTGCTGCTGCTATAAAAGATGTTTTGTAGCGACGAGTAGGACGTGAAACTTGCTCTAATTCCTCTTGTTTAAGCAGATACCACTGGATAGTGTAAAAACCTAAACAAACTAAGCCGAATGCTGCGATCGCGGAAGGAAGGCGTACTGCCCATTCATTCACGCCAATCAGATGATATGCGATCGCCTGACACCAGTAAATTAAAGCAGGTTTATCGAAACGAGTGTCACCATTGAAAAATGGGGTAATCCAATCACCTGTGACGAACATTTGGCGGGAAGCTTCGGCAAAGAGCGGCTCTGTCTCATCAATCAAACCAATATTGCCCAAATTCCACCCAAAAGCTATCCAGCCAATCAATATCAACCACAAAATCGACACAGTTACACCAAGGGCTGGATTCTTTACTATTTTGTTGAACCACTGATCAACAGTGTGCTTAACACTCAATTTCATGCTCATTAGTCAATAGTCAACAATCACTACTCAATAGTCGTTGATTATCTATCTTTTGTTCTTTGGAGTTTTGAATTCAACAATATTACACTTTTTCCTGTTCAGTAACGCCAGTTGTTCTAAGTCGCCAAAGAAACTTCTCCAATACGCTAGTACAGCACGGCGGAAATAAACATACCCTTCGGGTTCACCAGTCGCCTGCGGAGGGAAACCCTCCCGCAGCGCTGGTTCACCATTTCAAATTACTAAATATTGACTATGGACTCAGTACTAGTTGCCATTCTCTGTTTTGGGCATTCCATTTAGGTAATTGAGTTTCGCCGACAATATAGGGGCCCCAGTAACGACGGGAACCATCTTGTGCGAAAGCAACTAAAATATCTCCCTTCTCCAGTTTTAAATTATTCTGAGGTAGAGATAAAATCAGCCCTTTTTCACTACCTTCTTGGGGAGCAAAATCCCAATGTGCCGGTACATCATAGTTAGCCTGCTTAGTCCCAGAGCCTTTTGCGAGCGACTGTCGCGCCAGTAGAGCCAACCGTACAGGCTGATTTGTTTGATTGCTCATTCGCAAAGTTCCTTGATCCTTACTTTTACTAGCTGATTTATCACGCTCTGCCAAGACAGGATAAGTATTCTCTTCAATATTATTATGTTCTACTTGATTGGTTGAGGTAGTTGCTGTTGATAGACTAGCAGAAACACCCTTTTCAGGTAAAACGGGTGTAGAGGAAGCCGTCTCCCACTGAGTAGTTTCAGTCGGCGGTTGTGAAGATGTATCTGGTGTGGACTCAAGGGATACGCTTACTCCAAAGCATCCCACCAGAGCAGCAAGCAGTCCCAAGCAAAAAACTGTAATACCGAGGTTACGATATACTGAGGATTTCATATTGATAGTTATTAGAAATAAATATTTTGTTTAGGCTTGACCAAATAGTAGCCTATTATCCCAAAAGGGAATCATAGAAAGTAGTCTGATATAGACTTTCCTAAAATGAATGATACTAATGTATTGTATGTATCATTCTGATTAGACAATATTCGGAGGAAATAATTTCCTGGATATTTGACAAAAAAGGGGTAAAGATACCCATTGCTTTGTGTCTTGACCGTAGGCTTGCATAAAAACAAGAAAATTAGATACCGAGCCAGCCAATTCATTTGTATAAATAAAAATAAAACTTTCGTGAAACCACTAGTACAGTTAGGCAGAATAAACCTACCGTTTTATTACAGCCAAAAAGCCTAAAATCACAGTCTTTTGACTTTTGACTTCCTCGAACGCGAATTTATGTTGAGCAAAGTCGAAACACAGAGTCTCCAAGAGTTGGGGCGGACTTCCGCTTTGCGGTACTAGCGATCCTAACAAGGCATTTTTTGCCAAACCCTTAGATAAATTTAAGATGCATATTTCATCTTGCGTTAGAATAAGCACCCTTTTAAGGGACTAAACTTCCCTAAAGATGATATGATGTGCAAATTTGAATCAACGCTGGAAGCCCAGCAGATATTTATAATATTAACAAACAAGCTGAGGCTAAAACCAATATCCTCTTTTGAATATAGGATTTTTCAAGATATCTTGACTTTTCGCCAGAAGTCTATGTGATGCAAAACACTCGTCTCAATAACTTATTCGATGCCATTGCTACACGCTTAGGGCAATGGTTTTTTAATCCTTGGCGGCGGCTATCGTTGCTGATCATTAGTTTTTTGTTAGGTTTTTTTCTGGCAAACGTAGCTTCCACTACAGCCGGTCAACGAGCAGAATTAGACATTCTGGTAGCTGCTTTTTTAGTGATGTTGACGGAAATTACCAGTAGGATATTTTATCATCGCAGCTTTTTGTCAAGGCGATCGCTCTTAGTAGATTCATTAAATCTCCTCAAAGTTGGTTTCATCTACGGACTGTTTCTCGAAGCCTTTAAGCTGGGATCGTAGGGTGGGAGATGAAGGAGATAAAGAAGCAGTCAGCAAGAGAAGCGGCGTTAGCAGATGCATTGAGGGCAAAAGCTTTTGGAATCACGCTGGAAAATGTTGATGAAATGATCGAAAGGCGATCGCATTTACTAAAATCTGTTTTCCCAGCTTTTAGCGAATTCTGTCAAGCTACTCTCCAAGTACTACCCCAGGAAATGTTACAGGTATTGTGGGACTTGTGGCTGCCTTTGGGGATCAAACTAGCATCGCAACGCCAACAGTTGGGACGCCCCCTGATTCAAGGAATATTGGGAGGACAAGGCACTGGTAAAACCACAATGTCCAAAATTCTCATTTTGATTCTCGATCATTTGGGATACAGGACTGTGAGTTTATCTTTGGATGACTTATATAAAACTTACAGCGATCGCTTGCTTTTAACACAGCAAGATCCCCGCTTAATTTGGCGCGGCCCACCAGGAACCCACGATATAGACTTAGGTTTAAATGTACTAGATCAAATTCGCCAGTTGCAAAGCCCAGTGATGCTTCCACGCTTTGATAAATCAGCTTTTGCAGGTGCTGGCGATCGCACTACTTCCCAAATGGTGACGGATGTAGATATTGTACTATTTGAAGGTTGGTTTGTGGGTGTACGACCAATTAACGCAGATGTATTTGATACTGCACCGCCGCCAATTGTTACAGATGAAGATAAGGCATTTGCCCGCGATCTGAATCTTCGCCTCCATGCTTATCTACCACTGTGGGAGCGATTAGACAATTTAATTTTGCTCTATCCAACCGATTATCGCTGTTCTTTGGAGTGGCGCAAACAAGCGGAACAGCAAATGATCGCTGCGGGTAAATCGGGGATGAGCAATGCAGAGATAGAACAATTTGTCAATTATTTTTGGCGATCGCTTCACCCGGAATTATTTATCACGCCGTTGGTAAAAGATGCGACAGTGGTTGATATGGTGATTGAGATTAATGGCGATCGTAGCTTTGGTGCAGTGTATTGCGATCGGGCTTAGGGCGTTAGTTCTCAAGCAAATTAGCTAAAAACACTATAATTTGCTTAAAGCGTGATTTATCCTACTCTTTAGACCAAAAATTCCAGAGGTATCGTTAAAGTGCTTGTAGCACAATGCTAGCTTTTTGGGTGTCATAGCAATTAGCAAAGATAAATTTGCTCGCTACTTGTTCTATTTCATGGTTACTTGCTTCCCATTCATCCCAAGGTAGTCTCATACTAATTCGTAATTAGACAAGTTGTAAGAAGCTATCTCGATAATTTTAACTACTTGGGAAACCTCCAGCTTGAAAAATCTGTTCGGCGGTTAAATTCAATTCTGTAAAAGTAGGCGAAATGATGCGATCTGTACTTCTAAATTGAGTAACTTGGTATTCACCATCGATTAATTGATAAATAGACATAGTAGGCTGTTTGGGGTTGCCAGTAAACTTTTTAGCGCCTAAACCCAGATAATCTACAACCCAGTATTCAGGAATTCCAATAACCTCATACTTACCTTGTTTTGTGTAGTAGTCATCATCCCAATTGGTACTAACTACCTCAACTACTAAGGGAATTGATGCCGGATATGATACAGTTGATTCTTTTTTCCATAGCGGCTCATTCACTAAATTAGGACGATTTAATATCAACACATCTGGAGAGTAAGCTGATACTGAATTAAAAGGTTTTATCAGCGCAGTTTTGGGAATTGTATAAGGTAAATTTAATCGGTCAAATTCTACTGTTAGTTTTCTAGCTATAAAACCAACAACATCTTCATGTTCACCAGTTGGTTGAGGCATTTCAACAATCGCACCATTATGTAATTCGTATCTCCCACCTTCGGGCCGCCACGCTGCAAAATCTTCAAAGCTTACTAGTTTGGGTATGGCTTGAGTCATAAATTGTTACCTTGGCTTGTATATTGCCTTAATCACCAATGCTTTTAAAGTAGTTATAAAATGAGTCATTGTAATATTTTTTAAAGCCAAACAGACGATGAATTTCTTCTAAAGATAAATTACGAACATTGAGAATTGTCATATATTTTTGCTTGATGAAAATAAAAAATATTTATCTTGGAAATCTAATGTTACAACGTCGTGAAATTTATCTTTTGCTGACATAACATATTTGTTTGCTCTGTAGAGCATTCTATCTATATATTATCTCCCTTCTCAAGCCGGAGGACTTAATATACCAAATTAGTTAACCGAGTAATGCACCATCTTCATCTCATCTGTTCAGGTGCGTTAACCTGCGGCGTAACACACTCTACTGAAAATTATTATGTCTCGTATTTCTTTTGGCGTTTAACCGGATTCATCCACGCTTCTAAGCTACTAAACACCTGTGAAGAAAGTAACGTCAAACATAAATAAACCACCGCTACACCCGCGTATATCTCAAAAGCGCGATAGTTATCAGCGACAATTAACTGTCCCTTGCGGAACAATTCTTCAAATCCAATCACTGCAACTAAGCTAGTATCTTTTAACAAACTGATAAACTCATTACCTAAAGGTGGAATCATCCGCCGGAAAGCTTGGGGAAAAATTACATACCTCATGGTTTGCACAGAACTCAAACCTAATGATTGTGCTGCTTCTGCTTGTCCTGTTTCAATCGATTGAATCCCAGCACGGACAACTTCGGCAATATATGCAGCACTATTCAAACTTAAAGCAATTACTCCAGCAGTGAGACGATCAAAAGAAAATGTCAAACCAAATTCTTGTAAAATTGCTGGTAAACCGAAGTAAATCATAAAAATTTGCACCAGCAAAGGCGTTCCCCGAAAAAAATCTACATACGCCCTCGCCAACCAACGCACAGGTGCAATATGAGAAAGGCGAACAATACCAATTAAGGAACCGCCAATTAAACCAAATACTACAGAAAGTATCGTCAATTGCAACGTTATCAATGCACCTTGCAATAGACTTGGAAAAGCCTGCAATACCACGCTAATTGAAGTTAATATTGTAGGTGCGCTAGCGTTAGTTTGATTCTCAAATGGTGATTTAGCTGGTAGTGATGGTGGCTCAACTTTAAACCATTTCTGGTATATTTGGGAATAAGTGCCATTTTTCAGCACCCTATCCAAGCCATCATTTATCAATGTCAAATTTGGCGAGTTTTTAGCTGTAGCAATTCCATAAAACTCCTCCGTCAGCAATTTCTGTACTACTTTAATTCCCTGAAGATTGCCTGTATTAATTGCATATAAAGTTACAGGTGCATCATTAATTACCGCATCTACATTACTGTTGAGCAATTCTTGCAAAGCTACCGGCGCAGAATCAAAGCTGCGAATTTGCACCCCAGGAATACTTTTAGCCTTTGCAGCCCCGGTTGTACCAATTTGTACAGCAATTTTTTTATTTTTGAGACTGTCAAAACCAGTAATATCTTGATTGTCTGCGCGAATTGCGATCGCTAACCCAGCCTTAAAATAAGGGCGGGAAAAAGAAATTGTTTTCGCCCTCTCCTCAGTAATCGTAATCGAACTAATGGCCGCATCTACGGTTTTGGCTTGCAAAGCTGGGATAATGCCATCAAAAGGCAGACTTTGAAAATCAACTTTAAAGTTAGCAGAAGAAGCAATCGCATTCATCAAATCAATGGAAAACCCTTGCAACTCGCCACCTTTTCCTTGAAACTCAAAAGGTGGAAATGCTGGTTCCGTAGCAACCCGCAAAGTTTTCCCCACGCTAGAGTTCACAGCACAGCCAGCCAGTAACAAACAGCTAAAACCTACAACCACACACCAGCGCCCAAAACCAAATTTAACCATATTATTTTCTCTCCCTCTCTGCGCCTCTGCGGTTCGTTAAAAACCTTACAATCAACTGTAGAGCAGCTTGATATAAGTAATGAACAATACCATCCCCGCCATTCTTTTTGACAATATCGAAAAAAACTTTGGTTCCCTCAAAGTCCTCAAAGGAATCACCGGCGAAATCAACCGAGGAGAAGTCGTTGCAGTTATCGGTTCCTCCGGCTGTGGTAAAAGTACACTACTACGCTGCTTTAATCGGTTAGAAACCATTGACAAAGGGCGTTTAATAATCAACGGTATCAACTTATCCCGACCCACTGTCAAATATAACCAACTGCGGGAACTACGGACACAAGTAGGTATGGTTTTTCAACAGTTCAACTTGTTTCCCCATCTCAGCGTTCTAGAAAATATGACACTTGCACCGCGTAAAGTCTTGGGTAAAACACCGAAAGAAAGCGCCCAACTAGCGAGATTATATTTAGAAAAAGTTGGCTTATCTGACAAAGCCTCTGCTTATCCCGAACAACTTTCTGGCGGACAAAAGCAACGAGTAGCGATCGCTCGTAGTTTATGTATGAATCCCCAAATCATGCTATTTGACGAACCCACCAGCGCCCTAGATCCTGAACTTGTCGGTGAAGTTCTGCAAGTCATGCAACAATTAGCCACAGAAGGGATGACAATGGTAGTTGTCACCCATGAAATGCAGTTTGCCAAAGAAGTAGCCCATCAGGTGATATTTTTAGACAAAGGTATTGTGACAGAACAAGGCCCAGCCTATGAAGTGCTGACCAATCCCCAAAGCGATCGCCTACGTATTTTCCTAAGTCGCCTTCAAATAATTCGTAATTCGTAATTCGTAATTCGTAATTAAAGACTTCCTTGAAACTCCTTACTCACTACTTCCCACTCAGCACTCAGCACTCAGCACTCACTACTTCCCACTCAGCACTCAGCACTCAGCACTAATTAAAGATATTCGCGCAAGAAATCAAAGGGATCATCCTCCCAACAAGGTTCAGGTATTAGCCAAAATAAACTACCGCTGATGTCGGCTTCAATTTCATCACCGTCGTCTCTATCAAATAGTTCTATCAAAGCTGTCCAATCACGTTCTCTGAGAAATGTTATCGATGGGGCATATATCTGGAGATTATTTGAGTAATTCACGCGCAAAGTTGTGCTTAAAAGCGGTAAAAAGTTAGTATAAAAATTTAGAAATAATCAGAGTTTAGCTTTGACAACCGCAGTCATACCAATTCAAAATTTAAAAAGTCTGATTTAATTTGGTTTCTCAGGCTTGTATCTATTACATTCTTTTTTCAAATGGGTATTAAATAGTTATTTTGATAGTATTAAATATGGACTACTCTCATAAGTGTCTCACAATTTAAATAGGACTGCTATAGTATTTATTACATATTACAAGCTGAATTTACTCAGACCAGAAAAATCTTGAGGCTGAGATTCTACTAATTCCACGCCAAAGACTTCCGCAAAATATTGTGCTACATAAAAACGCACTTCTTGGCAGGTGATACCTGGAATCCATTCGGCTAAACTGCCTACAGGTTTGTCAGAAATACCGCAGGGTACAATGCGCTCAAACCCTGTCATGTCTGGACAAACATTTAATGCAAAGCCGTGCATAGTAATCCAACGGCTGACTTTAATACCAATAGCTGCAACTTTTCGCCCTTGCAACCAAACGCCAGTAAAAGCCGGAATTCTTTCTCCTTGCAATCCATAAACTGCCAATACACGAATTATTACTTCTTCGAGCTGCCGTAAGTACCAATGGAGGTCTTTACGATAACGTTGCAGATTTAAAATTGGATATCCCACAAGTTGACCGGGACAATGGTAAGTAACCTCGCCGCCTCGTTCAACTCGATGCACATCATACTGACTGTTTACCCTGAGCGCAGCCGAAGGGTCAATATCAAATTTGAGAAAGTCTGAGTTGCTTCCTTGTCCCAAAGTGTAGACAGCAGGATGTTCTAGCAAAATTAACACATCATCTAGATTTGGGTCATGAATGCGCTCAGTGACGAGCGATCGCTGCCATCCATGAGCTTCCAAGTAAGGCATTATTCCTTGATTATACAGCAAACAAATGTTTTTTTGTGGTTCAGTACTATGGATCATGCCAAAATTCAACCGTATAAAGAACTAAATATATTTCAAGTTACAGGATTAGAATCAACAATTGTCAAGCTTTGCAAAGGATTTTAAAGGAAAGTCAAGGGAAGATGCATTAGAAAATACAAAGTGCTAGCTTGAATATATAACCTCAATAGGTTTTAGGAGGAATTCTCTGCAATAAGCATTATGCCAAGACAATAAGGACGAATGTACTGGCTGATGACTTTAATACAATTGTTTGCATTTCAAACAGAATCAAACTTCCACAAAGCCTTGTATTCTTGAACAACAGCAAGCAAACCTCAATCGAACACAGAAGGAGCAACTATCAACAGTTCTGTAAGCATTCCTTTAAAAGAAAAGGTAGTCATAAAAGCTACAATTAGATTTCCTCACTCAAGAGTGCTAATTGGATATACAATTAGACATCAGCGCAGAGATGAGGAGGTAAACCAAGGGTATACTTGACAATTCCTCAGATAGAGTAAGCTGAGAGACAGCTTAACAGCAGTAGATACAATATAGTTCACAATTTGTTTTGGCGGGAGTAATAAACCTTACCGCAATTTCTTTTCATACAAAGCAAATTCACACATCCAAAATATTCAGCGGGAGAGTATTAAATGAAGCTTGTCATCCACGGCAAAAATATTGAAATCACCGATGCGATTCGTGAGTATGTACATCAAAAAATTGAAAAAGCAGTTAGTCACTTTCAAAGCATTACAAATGAAGTGGATGTGCATCTTAGCGTCGCCCGGAATCCCCGAATTAATCCAAGACAAGCGGCTGAAGTAACTATTTATGCTAATGGTAGCGTTATTCGTGCCGAAGAAAGCAGCGAGAGCCT
The DNA here is from genome assembly GCF_034530835.1 of Nostoc sp. DedQUE12b. Taxonomy (NCBI): domain Bacteria; kingdom Bacillati; phylum Cyanobacteriota; class Cyanophyceae; order Nostocales; family Nostocaceae; genus Nostoc; species Nostoc sp. DedQUE12b. Next base: position 82,018 of record NZ_JAVRCI010000006.1, read on the forward strand.
ATATGCCAGCATTGACTTAGTTGCAGATAAAATTGCCCGTCAACTGCGGAAATATAAAGAACGGCGTCAAGACCACAAAACTCATGCTCAACCAACAGAAGTTGTTATTCCAGAGTCGATAGTAACAGATTTAATTGGCGATCGCACCGCCGAATTGCCCAACGAAGTCGTCCGCACCAAATATTTTTCTATGCCGCCGATGACCGTTGCAGAAGCCCTAGAACAACTGCAACTCGTGGGACACGACTTTTATATGTTCCACAATTCTGAAACTGGAGAGATTAATGTAATTTACGAACGTAACCACGGTGGTTATGGTGTTATCCATCCCCGCAATGGTAACGCACAGAATAACGGCAAAAATGGCAAGGCAAGCCACACTAATATAGTCATGCCGGAAAAGTCGCATTCGAGTAAATAGGGACTGGGGAATAGGGAGTAGGGCGAATAGGGAGATGAGCCAGACAAGGGGAGCAGGGGAGAAGTTGCAATAAGTCTTTCTTCTTTGCACCTCTACCTCTTCCAATGCCCATTCCCATATTGTCGTCCAGTTATCGCAGCAAATTCATCCATGACTTTCTGGCTGATATCTGCATAAGCTAGATAATAAGGATTGACAGTTTATTTCCCTTGGAAGTAGACATCAGAGTTTTGTGTTGTACCGTGCAAAACAGAGAGGGCTTGCGCGGCAATATGAAACTACACAGTTGATTTTATCTGCCTGATGTATTGCAAGTTGATTGGTAACTTCAGTAATATTCAGGCGATAAATTAAGAAACTTCTAGAAAAGCTAGTTCAAACTCGTTGCCTTGATGCACTTCACAATAAGCTTGGTGACACTCTGGACATTCATTCAGTTTGTTAGTCGGGTGAAATTCAATGTTGCAATTCGAGCAATAACAAACAGCAGGAACATTCTCGACTTGTAGTTTGGCATCTTCCGCTATTGTTCCTTTTTTGGCAACATCAAAGGCAGACTCCAAAGAATCTGGTACTACATCAGATGCCTCACCTACTCGCATTTGTACTAAACGAATGTGTTGAGCGCCATCGTCTTTAGCTCGCTTGACAGCAGCATCAAGAATATTTTGCATCATGCCAACTTCATGCATAATTCTTTCCTCGCAGTTTTGATTAAGTGGTTTATTTTATCGATTGCTATCTCTATTCCTTGTTTAGCAAGAGGTTATAGATTCTCAACGCAACTCATTACCGTAACTAATTGCGATGCCTACGGCGGCCGTTTGCGTAGCGTCTCGTAGAGAAGCCATCGCCTCCGGTAGAATATAGCCCATCGCATTACAATTCATACTTTTTAGTTATCCAACCCTATTTTTAAGTTAGATAAAAAACTTGAGGAACTTGTGAGGAAATATTTAAATTAAACAGTTTTTTCATCTCTTAAAAATAAATTCTCAAAATTGAGTATTCAAAATAGGTTAAACTGCGTGTATAAGCTGGCAGAATATTAGTACCACTCGACAATAAATTTTAATACATCCTTTAAGAACAAGTGGGTTTTGTCAGCATATACTCAGATGAAGTTAAGGAGGTAATTATCATGCAAAAAGAATATATGGAAATTTTAGAATCATTAATTAATAAATTGACATTATCCGCAATATTAGAAATGTTAGAGCGAATATGTCACAAAAAAGCGGAAAATTTGAGAACTCATTGGCAAGATGAAACTTCAGCAAAGCTTTGGGATAAAGCCGCTAGACAGATAGAACAGATAAATGTTGATGTTTGATTGAAGAATTCAGGAATCAGAATCAATGGGTAGATGATTCAGAGCCGCCACGCATTGTCAATGAATTTTATGATCTTTTTGGTGCTGAATAATGTTCTTTATGTTGATGCCAATAACTTTGGTTACGCTTTTAGAACTTAATCAAGGGTTTATAAGTTATCTCAATACTCCAACCGTCGTTGGGGTAGTAGATCGCCACAAATGTATTAAAAAGAAGAAAGTGTCACCGCTTACCATTACCCAGGCAGACCAAGGTAAAACTTTTAGAGTTCGCAGTGGCAGTGTAATTGTACTCAATCTAGCAGAAAATCCAAGCACGGGATACACATGGGAGATCGAAAAAATTGATCCCTATGCGATCAAACTTCAGAATTCAACCTTTTCTAGCAGCCCAACAGATGGGCTCGTAGGTGTTGGTGGAAAACGGATATTTACCTTCAAAACCAAAGCTAGAGGGGTAGCTAGATTACAACTCAAGGAATGGCGATCTTGGGAAGGCGATCGCTCGATTGTCCAGCGATTTGATGTTACCCTCCAAATAAAATAGTAGTAGTCTGTTAAGATCATCTCCCGTGATTTTCCCGGAGGGTGGGTTATGGCAAACTTCAGCAGCTTTAAATAATACTAGTTTAGTAATACTGTTTAACGATCGCACTCAAGTTAAAGTGTATTTGCACTGTTGCGACGCAAGAATTTTACTCACAGCCTCAACCCAATCTACCATTATTCGGAAGCCAAGGGTATTGCTTTATCCGCTCATTGCATGACTCTGCTATCAATTGGTAGTGAAAAATCACGGGACCATTCATTCCAAGAGCCAAAATAATTTCTAGCAGAAATTCCTGCTTCTTCAAGAGCTATTAATGTATTCGCAGCCCTTGAACCCTTAAAGCAGTAAATGTACACAATAGACTCAGAAGTAATACCTACTGACTGACAAATTTCTCGGATTTCATCTGGCGATCGGAACGTGGGAATTTCCGATTCAGAATTCATTAGATGATGCCATTCTAACCATACAGCGTTAGGAATTCTACCTTTGCGAGGACAAAAATCAGGATGGTAAGGAGAAGAACTCAACCCAAGCCATTCGTTGCGATCGCGCACATCTAATTTAATAATTGCTGGATTTTCAATTGCTTGTAACATCTCGCTGGTAGTCACCATTATGTCAGCGTTGGGATGTAATCTAAATATGCTGCTTTCACGGTTCGGTACTTCATCGGTAGTAAGTAATCCTGTCTTGAGCCATGCTTTATATCCTCCGTGTAAAATAGATACCTGAGCGCAACCCAAATATTTCAGTAAGAAAGCTGCTCGACAAGATTGACCGTAACCTTTATTTAAAGCATTTTCATAAACAATTAACTGTTCTGTACCAGATATTCCTACCCTGCTCATGATTTCTGCAAAATACTCTTGCAATTCCTTTAATCCTGCTGGGGAAGAATTCTCTAAAAGATAGGTGAAAAAATCTCTAATATTTATGGATTGAGGAATATGAGAGATACCATAATCTTCTGGACTTCGCGTATCAATAATGACAGTTTTTAATGAGTTTTCTGCTAACAGTGACGTGAGTTCTTGAGGATAAATGAGGAGTTTTGTATTCACGCTTTCATGCTTCTGCTATTGTACCATTAGGCATTATCACCCTTGGTAGATTTGCATTTTGAAATGCAAATTACAGAATAATGAATGTTAAATGTTATAAGAGAGCTTTTGGAGGTGCTTAACTGTCATGCGATCGCGTTTTATCCACCATAAGCAGAACACACCTAAGCCGAAGAAAAAGATCATCGAGTTGAGAATATTGCCTATCACTGGTAAGCTTGTCGGCGTTGCATAAATGCTGCAACGCCGCCGAATTAAAAAAGCGATCGCTAGCAATGCACCAATACTCAACACAACTTTGGGAAACATTTGCCTCACTTAGTGCTTGTTGAACCACACCTAATACGTTTCGGATAAGCACTTTTCATATCCGTTGTGGTTTGGGAAAAGGGGAAAGAGTAAGGGGTAAAGGTTTGAATGAATTCACCTTTTTCCCTTTTCCTAAACCGTATTGGAACCACACCCATCGTATGGGCGCAAGGCCTTGCGCCCCTTATGCCCAAACCAGACCCCGCCTTCCTCTTTTCCCGACTTTTGCAAAAAGTCTATGATTCACCGTCAATGATGCATATTGCTTTGCAAATGATGCAGTGTTGGATCAACTTTAAAACACGAGGAACATCAAGATTTTTAACACTCCTAAGTTGAAGTGTCACTAGCAAGAATATTATTACAACTAGGTATTCCATTAGTAGAAACTACCCTGAAAAAATACTGTGAGGTTGGAGTAATGGATGAGCAGCATCGGTACTTGCAAATTGTCCTTGTTGTTGTTGGAATTGCTTTTCTCCTGGTCTATCCTTTGATGAAGATATGGCCATCGGGTTGGTCATGGCAACCAGGTCAATACGAATATGAACAGATGATCGTTGGTGTTTATGCGACGCTCGGTGTCTTTTTACTATGGGCTTCTCGAAAACCAGAAGCGCATCTCAGTTTAATCTGGTTCACCGTCTGGTCGAGTTTTGTTCACGGGCTGATCATGGCGATACACGCAGTGATTGACCCTGTGGAACGTGGACACCTCCTCGGGGATGTTCCAGCATTGATTTTAGTAGCAATTGTCCTTGGTTTTCTTGCATCACACGAAGTAGCGCCAGTGCGTGAGTGAGCGCAGCATAACGAATCAAATGCAGCGGATAGAGGAAAATTCCTAAGGCCACCATCACGCGGTTAAAATCAACCGCAGACTTCAAATCAGCTTCTAAATCACATCTTCAACATCTAAGTCTGCAACAATCTGTCTTAGCTGCGGTTCTATTCCTGCTGCTTGCATAAAATAGCGGTAGGCTTTAGCCGTAGTAGCAAATCTCGTAGGAACTTTCACGCCTTTGTTTCAATCTTCAATCCAGTCTTCACGACCTAACAGATCGATAATCTTATCTCTGAGTAAAAAGTCGTTTTCTTCTAGCACAAGCTCAACACAAATCCAATCTCGACCAGGAATGTACTGACACAAAGCATAAATTGGCTGGTTACGTCTTACAAGTCCTTTGTAAATAAGTTGGCGCGCTTCTTCTTTAATAACTTCTAGGTCATATTTGACAGCAGTATCCATAACTCTTCTCCCAGCTATTTAAGTTCTGCAAAACCAGAACAATTCATGCTTTGGCTTTACCTTAAACTTACCAAAACAATTTGAGGAAATTGTGAAAAAGATAATAATGATACATAAGTTTATTCCTAGACAATCTTGAGCTTAAAAGTATAATTTTTTACTTAAATTACTTAATTTATTAGTCCTATGAAACTGAAGAGATAATCTTGCACTTCCTCACAAGTACCTCAAATTTTTTGCGTTTGTCTTTATCCTGTATAGACAAAGCTATAGGAGGGGAATCAATATGGAATCTAGAAAATACACTAAATTAACAATACCTTTGCCAAAATAATAGCCTAGAAAAATTTTGGCAAAGGTATTGTTTGCAGTAAAGCTTGCAGGTATGAAAAACTTGACTTCTAATTTGTCGGTACGGTGAAATAATTCGTTGCTCTACGTTTTTCGTGAAAGTCAATCAAAGCCAGTTCTGCAATGACTCAAACCGAGCAAATTCCGATTCTAGCTGCCATTGAATCCGCGCGCGATCGCTCTTGTTCAAAAAAGCACTGCACCCTTGAGAAACAGAAGTTTCACCAGGAGTATCGCTTGCACAAGCTGGAACCATTGTCTTAAACTCAGGCGACTTCCAGAGACTATTTCCCGGAGCGAAACTATATTCTAAGCTATTACGAGCCAGTAGCTTGAGGTCTTTATATCCCAGCCCATATCTCGTTGTTGCTAACAGATACTCATGACTCAAATCGATGCGGGAAATGCCTTCATCATCAGAAGCAAGGGTCATTGGTACTCCAGCTTTCCAATACTCCCTAAAAGGATGGTTATCTCCCTGTACATTCAAAATGATCTCATTACTAGTCAGGCAGATTTCAACCAACACGCCGCGTCGCCGCATTTGCTCCATCAACTCGAAGGGACGCTCCTCAAAAAGAATATCAACGCCATGTCCGATGCGAGATGCCTGTGCCACTTCTACAGCTTGCCGAATATGAAAACGTAAATCCTCGGTCGGAACCAAACCCAGGGTTAACTCTCCGGAATGAAGCGTGACCTTGACATTGGGATATTGGCGTTTGAAAAATTGCAGCATTTGCATTTGCAGAGTATAGTCGCGCAGTGCAATCGGGTTGTCTTCTGGGGCGACAAGATTGATGCCAACTACCCGCGAATCCGATGAATCTAATGCAAAGGCATAAGCTAACTGAGCAAACACTTCAACGGGCGACTTTGTTCTTGTTGTTTGCTGCAAATAGCTCACTGTTACTGCACATCCAGGCTGTGCTGATGGAGTACCGCAACCGAGTGTTTTCGAGACTTCGCGCTCCAACTGTGTAAATTGCTGGCTGCCCAGTGTCACTAGCTTAGTTAATCCTCGTTTGAGCAATTGACGGTGCATCTCTTGCAAATCTTTATTCCAACCAACTTCACGCCCTAGCTGTCGAACCTCACTGCCCTGAACGGTAAGCATTAACTCTAGATAGGTAATATGCTGCGAAGCTGCCCGATTTGCTACTGACGCGACCATATCATCCCGACGGCTTATAGAGTCTGATATTGGCCCAAAACCACTAAAAGCCTCAAAAAATTGGTCGTGTCCAGATTTTCCAGCAAATTGGAGGTTACGAGTAGACCAACGATTTATTAGGGAATCATAAACAGATGTTCGGTTTAACAATTCTGAGGCTGGAAAATAGCTACTGTCCTGACCGCAGGCCTTAGGTTCAACTAAAGCCCCCATCTTTGGATTCACACAATACCCATCGATGGCAGCCCACTCCAGATATTTTTCTGCGTACACAGCCCCGCTTAGATGACTGTGTATATCTCCTCCCTTCGGCATTCGCTGTACAAATGCTCGTAAAGCGGCTGGCTGCTTGCGATGAGCTTCAAACCAACTAGCAGCTTCAGCTTCACTCCGAGTCGAAGACTGCTGCGAATTAGATGGGACTTGGGCTACTACACTGAAGATAAAACAGCTAGAACTCGTTAATACTCCTAAAAACAAAGATAAGGGCGCTCGTCTATGCATATAGATTTATTTTTTTGTAAAACATGGCCAGTATGAATGTAGTTCTCATGCTGTTCAAAACCATCAACTATCAATCTTTATAAGGTAAATAAACTATAACCTAAGATAGATACGTATTAATAAATTTTAGATAGTTCAATCAGAACTTATCATTTTTTAACATTGTATTGAATTCTGAAAAGAAGATTGTTTCTAAAAATCAGGATACTGTTGGGTGTTTATTTGGGTTTGTTATTTAAATTCAAAAATATACATTAATTACGATTACCGCAGACCGCATCGCATAGTCACAACGTACTAAATTAACTGGTTTGAATGTATCTGAGATAAATGGCACTAAGAAAAGCGTAAATCCCTGGTATTCCTGGATGAAAGGGTGTGGGGTGTTGGGTGTCTGACTTTTCACGGGAAGTACTGAAACCCTCATCAAGACCGGGTGTGGGGTTGCAGGTTTGGGGTGTAGTAAGACAATATCAGTTCTTTACACCCTACCCCTAACAAGATAGCCCTCACGAGGTTTCACATGAATTTTAGTGCCATTCGTATCTGAGATAGAAACATAGAACTCAGAAGACATATAGCATTTATGTTGATAAGAGAATAGCACCTGACGACAAGCCAAAGAAACGTCTACGCATTTAATCGGGGATTTGCACAATGTGAGCGATCGCATTTCCCAAACAAGTAAATTTTCCCTTTCACCTTTACCCCGACTTTTGCAAGAAGTCTAATGGAATAGTTGTACTCTCCTACAATACCTTGCCTACTATACGGCTTAACTTAGTGCCATTCACCTCTTCACCTTTTGCCAACTTCTGCAAGAAGTCTATTGATAACTGATTTAGCCACTGTTCCAAAATTAACTCACGACAATCTGTCGGTCAATAGACTAATAAACACACTTCCAGTTTTTCTTCGACTCAATCCAAAGAGTCCAGTTTCAAATTAACCTTTATCAATACCTTTTGGGCGATGTCTACAACGAACTACGTTTATGCTTTCGCTCTTTTATTGTCAAGTCAATCTCTATGATTAATAGGCGTGAGCTTTGGCATAATCTACACCGCTTACCAATCACGCACCACAGACTTACAACTTCAAAGCTAACCTACACTTGCCACTAACCCAAACTCCTTTGCAGTAAGGCTCACCATCAAAACTTGGGATATTTTACAAAAATATTTTTCAACGGTGATTTAAGTACAACATTTGGGAACAATCTATGGAACTCAGGTTTTTGTAGGTACTTAGGTGATTTCTAAGTATCTACAAAAAGAAGATCAACCTGCTTAAAATGCAGCCTGAGTTTCCACAAAACAGAATAAATCACCTAACTTGTAATATCTATAAAAATGCTTAATTCTGAAATTCAAAAAAACCTTCGCCATAATTTTACTGTCAATGTTATTGAAAGTGGATTGTTTGGTTTTGGGAGTGGTTTTGCTTCATTTTTCACGATTCTTCCTCTATTTGTTAGTACTCTTACGGATTCTGCATTACTCATTGGTCTGATCCCAGCTATTCCACGCTTAGGCTGGCAACTACCTCAGCTATTAACAGCTAGTAAGGTAGCTCGTCTACAGTGTTACAAACCAACTGTAATGTTATTGACAATTCATCAGAAGCTTCCATTTTTGGGATTAGCACTGGTGGCTTTGTTACAACTAAAATTCAATCACCAAACTATCTTACTGTTGACATTTGCCATACTCATTTGGCAAGGGCTAGGCGGTGGGTTTAGCGCTACTGCTTGGCAAAGTATGGTTGCGAAAATTGTTCCCTCTAAAAACCTTGGTATTTTTTACGGTACTTTATCAGCATCTGGTAATCTGATGAGTGTTTGTGGTGCTGCGATCGCAGGTTTACTGCTTAAGGAAATTGCTCAACCATTTAACTTTGCTCTGTGTTTTTTGTGTGCCAGTTTGGCAATGGCTCTATCTTGGTTTTTTATGTCTAGGACGCGAGAGCCAGTAAGCATCACACCATCAGCCTTTGAAAGTAGACGTGAATTTTGGGACAGTCTGATTGTGATCCTCCGCTGTGATGAGAATTTCCGTTGCTTTGTGATCGCACGTATGATCTCACAGTTAGCACTGATGCCACTTCCCTTCTATACGCTCTATGCCGTACATCAATATGAGATGGGAGAAGCATCTATTGGGTTCATTACGACTCTATTGATGGTCACACAAACTATTGCTGGATTAGTTTTGGGTTGGTTAGGCGATCGCATCGGTTGCAAGTTGATTCTACAAATTGGTTGTGTAGCCTGTGCGTTCAGTTCGGTTTTAGCTTGTTTAGCATCAAATGCTAACTGGTTTTACTTGGTATTTATAGGAGAGGGAATAGGTATGATAGCTCTGCAAAATATTGCTGCGGTAATGACCTTAGAGTTTGGAAACCTACACCAACGACCAGCCTATATTGGTCTTGGTAATACTCTTATTGCCCCTGCCAGCATCCTTGCTCCTCTACTAGGTGGATGGATAGTGGAGAATATTGACTATAGAACTACCTTTTTGGTAGCAGCTATCGGTGCATTAGTTACAGCACTGCTTTTGCACGTAGGAGTAAGCAATCCACGCTATCTTGAACAAAATTTTAGTAACGATTCAGTTAATGTTTTGCCTGAGTAGTAAGCATTTGATATTAATTCGTAATCCTAATCCGAATGCGCTAGCGTGCTGTAGGCTCATACACCTGTCACTAACACACCCCTACTGAAGAGTTGTTAATTAATCAAAAGCAGGAGGCAGAGAGAGGCAATATTTTTGATTAATAGTTATTTTTGCCAATCTACACTGTTGATCTGACTTTTCACGGGAAGTACTGAAACCCCCATCAAGACTAGGGGTAGGGTGTAGAGAACTGATATTGTCTTACTACACCCCAAACCTGCAACCCCACGCCCTTGCTCCTTTTCCACATACTGTGAAAAGTCAGACTGTTGTTCGACTAACCCAGCATTTTTATCACCCCCATAACACTGTAGAAATCATTCTTGGGAGTGAAAGTTGGATGATTCTAACTATGGTATGAAGCTAAAAGCAGTTAACAAAGCATTGCAAGGTTTAGGCTCATGATATTCATGCCTCATAATTTTCTACTTGTATGGCTGTTTCAACTGCTGTCTGTTGGAGTACTTGGCGGGGGAATCTACATTCTCTATGAATGGTACGAACGAGAACTTGTAGGAACGCCCTACTTAGTAGCTGGACTAGTAATGGTTTTGTGGACTTTTGGAGGTCGTTTTATCAGTTTGCCACTGCTGCGCCGTCCTGGAAACGAGGAACCCAAGTTTATGCGTAGCAAAACCGTGCAGCGCTTACCACGTCCAGATGGAAGCGTGTTGCAAGTAGAGTTTTTTGGCCCTGAAGATGGTCAACCAATTATCTTGTCACACGGTTGGGGGCCAAACAGTACTATATGGTATTATGCCAAACGACAACTAAGCGATCGCTTCCGAGTAATTGTTTGGGATCTACCAGGGTTAGGAAAATCCGCTAAACCGAAAAACAACGATCACTCTATAGAAAAATATGCCCGTGACTTGGAAGCTGTTATTGCCATAGCAGGGGATAAACCTGTTATCTTGTTGGGACACAGCATGGGCGGAATGATTAACCTGACATTCTGTCGCCTTTTTCCAGAGCAATTGAGGAGTCGAGTAGCTGGCTTAATTCTTGTAGATACTACTTACATCAATCCGGTAAAAACTTGCATCTTTAGCAATCTGGTACGGAAATTGCAGAAACCGTTACTCGAACCTGTGTTGTACCTGACTATCGTGCTGTGGCCGGTTTTTTGGTTGATGACTTGGCTCTCGTATTTCAATGGTTCGCTGTACATCACCGTCGAACTATCTGGATTTACGGGTACTGAAACACGCGGTCAACTAAGTTTTGCAGCATTTTTATCAGCATTGGGTTCGCCTGGTGTTCTGGCCCGTGGCACACTGGGAATGTTGAAGTTCGACGAAACAAACACACTTGCAACTATTAACGTTCCTGTATTGGTAATGTGTGGGGCTTCAGATATAGCGACAAAACCTGTGGCAAGCGATCGCATGAAAGCAGAATTACCTTACTCTGAAAGAGTCACCCTAAAACCAGGTGGACACATGGCATTGATGGAGCAAAATCAGCAGTTTGCTGAAGCAGTCAGCACATTTTGCGCTGGCTGCTCATAGCTGCCTGAATCCCACATTTAGCATCCATCAAAAAATATTGCTCCAGGGTTGACGTTTCGGTGTTTCGCGCAGTCTGTAGCAACTTCCGCCTTCCCTGCAAGAACTTCCGCCTTGACGTTTCGGTGTTTCGCGCAGTCTGTAGCAACTTCCGTCTTCCCTGTAAGAACTTCCGCCTTGACGTTTCGGTGTTTCGCGCAGTCTGTAGCAACTTCCGCCTTCCCTGCAAGAACTTCCGCCTTGACGTTTCTGTGTTTTGCGCAGTCTGTAGCAACTTCCGCCTTCCCTGCAAGAACTTCTGCTTTGACCCCAGTTTTGCACTTTATTTAATCGACATTGCTTAGTACCTTTTGATTAGATCCAAAGTAGAGTTCGCTCAATTCTTCCAAAAAAACATCGGTCTGCGATTCTGGATTACGGAAGTAAGGATGGATAGGAAGGAGTTCAGGGCGAGGGCGAGTTTCCGGTGAAGACACAATTTGCTCAAGCAAAGACAGGTAGTTTTCACCAGTAGATTCCCAAGTGTACTTCTTCAGCACCCGTTGCTGACCAGCTTGGGCAAAATACTCCCACTCTTGAGCATCACATAGCAACCGCTCCAAGCCCCGTGCAATATCAGCAGGATCTTCTGGGTCAACGAGTACGCCATATTCCTTATCTCCCTGTCGCAAGCTCTCGCTAGGGCCACCGTTCTTGGTTGCTACCACTGGTAAGCCTGCTACTGCCGCTTCTAAGGGAGCAAGCCCAAAGGGTTCGTAGAGTGCAGTCAGCGCAAATACTGAGCGGCGTTTAACCATAAACCTATAGGTTGCTGCCAGTGACTCTTGAGACTGATGTAACAAGCTAAATGCACTGATTTTGCCCCACAAGTCGTTTTCTTTGACCGCTTCTCGAATTGGGGCTAATACTTCTTCAGTGATTTCGTCGCTAGTCTCTTCTCGTAAAGGATTGTCCAGCGCCCCTGTAATTATCACCAAGTTAGCTCGTTCCTGAAGTGTTGGACTGATTGCGAAAGCTTGCACTAGTCCCAATATGTTTTTTTTCAGCTCTAATCGACTGGATGCTAAGATCACGGGCAAATCTCGACGGTCTTCTGCAATGTCCCGTGCCAATCGTTCCTGAATGAACTCGTAAGTAGCCTCCTCGTTTTCGGAACGCGCTTCTGCACCAAAAATCGAGAAATCTGCTCCCGGTGGAATCACTGCAAAGCGGTTGTCGTTGTCTACATCTACTGCACCACTATAGACGCGATGAGAATACTGTTCAAAACGTTCTTGTCGTGTGCTGGTGATATTAACCGCCGAGCGATTCATGCTCAGGCGTTCGGCTAAAATGCGATATCTAAAATTAAATTGCTCGTCTATCCGTGTGAGATTTTCTGGGGTGACTTCCAATTTGTCGATCTTTTGAGCGCCGAGAGAATGAGCAGTAAAAGTAAAAGGTATGCCTGTCTCCTCTTCAATTAAAACGCCACACAGTCCTCCATCGCCGTAGTGAGCAGTCATAGCATCGGGTAAGCCACCTTGCTCTTGATAAAATTTCAAGATGTTGGGTACCCAATCAGCAACAAGATGAGGCCATAACAACTCTTTAGAGAGAAATTCTTTTGGCCCAGCTGGTAAGCGGATAATGCGGACATTATCGATCTCTGGATAAGTGTCAATCGTTTCGGCAAACTCTGGCCACTCCGGGTCAATAATTTGACGGGTGATAATATCAACTTTATGACCCATTTGAGCTATGGCTATAGCGACTTGCCTAACGTAAATTAGCTGACCCCCAAAATCTGGGTGTTTCGTTATGTGACTATTGGCTGAATCAAAATTGCCTTGAGGGTTGAGAAATCCAATATGCATAGCCCACTTCCTAATACAGGTTAATTTCTACCAGAGATTTTTGCTTGAAGACGGCAGCATAATAGCTTAGTGAGCTTGTTAAAAACTCCCAAGGCTGAAAAACGCAAGCAGTGAGGCTGTAGATAAATGGCCAATTCACGCATTTATCCTAATGTTTAAGTTAATCGCTACTGCGGCTGGCGCATATATACCCGATGACATAAATAGCATGGTAACTTTCAAGAAACAAGGCAGGATGTGAATAGCAAGTGGTACGCCATCGGCTGCGCTGCTCTTAGAAAATATAAGGGAAAATTACTTAATCTACCTGGCAACACTACGGTTTAAGGCTTAAAATCAGATAAATTAACTATTGTTTCCAAAAATGGAATTGAGTGTAGTGTATCTAATCGGATTTTTGATTGCTGTCTTTTAATTTTTATCATCAATCGATAACAAATAATCTTGAGTCATGTCAAAGACAGACCATGAATCTTGCGCTGTAGAAAAGGCAATCTTAAAAAGCTGTAAAAAAAGCAAAAACTTGTAAGACTAGATAAGAGTGCGATGTGTAATAGACCTTTTACAAAAGTGCTTTTTGCAAGAGGGGGAAAAGGGTAAAGGTTAAAGGGAAAGGGGACAATACAGAACCTTTCCCCTTTCCCCCTTGCCCTTTACCCCGCCAAGGAAACTTGGCGAACTACTAGGCAGTAGTAGGATGCGTTATGAAAAGCTAAAATCAGCCAGCTTGGAATTTGAAGTGTCAAGATAAATCTGACTCGCTAGGATGGCATTAGAAATTTATCGCATTTGAGTATGACTAAGCAAGATACTCCACTTACGGGAGAGGCGCTGATTAAAGAAGTCTGTCGGCGGATTCGAGTAGCCCGCAGCTATTGGGATGCTCACAACAATGCTGCTTGTCGGGGCGAACGCGATCGCGCCTTAGCCCTTTACAATACTCTGACTAAAGAACAAAAAGACCAGATTCCGCAAGTGTTGCGGGTGTGGTTGCGTTACCGCAGTGAGAAATATTTTGGCGCACACCGAACGCCGCCAAAGTCAGCACGAAAATCAAAATATATCTAATTTCTGCTTACCTATCTGAAGACCAGTGTATAGGCAACAGTGCGCCCACGCTAAAAACCACAGCTAACCCACCCATCCCAAACATTCCCCAAGGTACTAAACCTTCTAGCGGATTCACGACACGCGCAGTAGTTATGGGTTGTTGAGGATTGTAACGTATCACCACCATCTGGCCGTTGCTGGAACGGTAGGACTCATAATTGCCTGTAAAACGAGTGCGTTTACCGTTGGCTAGAAACTCGATAACTGGCGCATAGGTTTCTTTTTGCTCATTGTTGTTTGTACTGCTGCGATCGCGACGACTGATGCTGTCTACCACCGTACCGCGTGTTTCGTTTAACGTTGCACTTTCGTAAGTGATTATGTTACGTACCCAAAAACCGCCCCCAATGAATAGTAATCCAATGGCCAGCCCAATACTTGCGCTTAATTTGTCCTCAAAAGTGTTTTGGTGAGGTTGGAAATTCATGGGTTTGACGATCGCACAACAATAAATTTCATCACAGCATCTCGATTACAGCTTACATTTGAAACATTTCTATTTGGCACCACTAAGCTTATAACTGCGTCAACTATCTTGCAGCTAAATTACTGCATCAGTTTCCTGATGTAGTAATTTAACGTTTATATGGTATTAAATATAACCAATCAACCTCGTTTAGTAAGCAGAAGTAATGACAACTCAGTTTTGGGAAAAAAGTAGAAAAATTAACGCAATTCTAACTAACTTACTATTTAAGCCTGTACACAGACGAGTACTAGTAGGTCTCAGTAAGCTACAGGTAACGAGTCAACAGACAGCGCCGTGGCTTTTGAAAAAGCGTCTGCTGCCATTATTATGTCTGATCTCATTCTTTCTGGTATTGCTACTCAACAGCTTTGCCCCTACCGTTGCCCAACTACCTCCTCAACCTCGTCAGGAAATTCGGGGAGTTTGGCTAAGTGGTAACGATTTTAGCGTTTTTAGAAATCGTTCACAGGTGCAAGCAGCCATGAGTCAACTGCGGCAGTTAAACTTTAATACTGTTTATCCCGTAGTTTGGAATGATGGTTATACACAATACCCCAGTGCCATCATGCAGAAAAAGGGAATACCTTTTTTCTTCAAGGGAGCAGAGGGACAAGATGTAATTGCAGACATTATTACTCAAGCCCGCAGCCAAGGGTTACTAGCAATACCCTGGTTTGAATTTGGTTTTATGGTTCCTCTAACTTCGGAACTTGCATCGCAGCATCCAGATTGGCTAACACAAAAAGGGGATGGGACTCAAACTTCAATTAGTGCTGCGGGTGAAGTAGCGTGGTTGAATCCCTTTCACCCAGAAGTGCAACAGCTTATCCGCGAACTCGTGATCGAAGTTATCACTAAATACAATGCTGATGGCGTTCAATTTGACGACCACATGAGTTTACCTGTAGATTTTGGTTACGATAAGTACACGATTAGTCTATATACTCAAGAAACTGGGAATCCTCCACCACCTAATCCCCAAGCCCAAGCATGGATAAAATGGCGGGCAGATAAAATGACTGCATTCATGGTAGACCTTTACCAAACAGTGAAAGCCAGAAAACCGAATGCCATTTTTTCAGTTGCTCCTAATTACTATAATTTCGCTTATAAAATGCAACTGCAAGATTGGCTAAACTGGGTACGGTTGGGTATTGTTGATGAGTTGGTCATGCAGGTGTATCGTAATGATTTGGAAAGTTTTATCGCTCAAATTACCCGCCCAGAAATTTTAGAAACCCAACAAATCATTCCAACTGGTATCGGTATTATGGCGGGTTTACGAAATCGTCCAGTTGCCATCCCACAAATCAAATCCCAGGTAGAAGCAGCGCAACAACGCGGTTTAGGTATTGGCTTTTTCTACTACGAAAGCCTTTGGGATATTGCCCCTGAACCAGCAGCGCAACGCCAGTCAGCATTTGCGGCTCTTTTCCCAAATTCAGCGTTGCGCGATATCTCGCAAAATACACCCCGCAAGACAACTTTTAACACCGTAAGCTTACCTTTATATCCAAAACCTTCACTTGGACAACGTGTTCGCGGCTATTTTTTGGAAGTTGCGATCGCAAATGGTCAACCAAAACGTATTTTATTAGATACAGGGTCAGCAGGGTTAAGAGTTCCCAAAGAGTTTTTAGGTAATTCTCCTATTCAAAGAACAGGTCAAAATATCAAGGAGGTATTAAGTGATGGTACTATCCTGGAAGGAGAATTAGTTTACGCTAATGTCCGGTTTGGTTTGATTCCCACCGCCGAACCTGTTCCCGTACAACTTGTTACTAGCCGCCAATGTACTGCCCAAAAACCTAAATGTTCAGCAAATAGTAGTGTATCATTTTCTGGAATTGTCGGTGTTAACTATTTTGAAAAATCACTTCCCTATAACCCGTTGAGAAAATTATCGGGCAATCTGAGTAACGGATTTATCGTCGCTGGTAATGGTGGTAGTAACAAAAATGGCAGCTTAATTCTCGGTTTAACTGCTGAGAATCAAGCAGGTTTCAAAATGGCTTCTTGGAGTCAACAACCCGAAATTAATGGTGTACCCGGTAAAAGATGGGATTCTCGACTAACCAAAGTTTGTTTAACTCTTGCTGGGAGTTCTGCGAAAAATTTGTGTAATAGCAGAGCGATCGCTGATACTGGAACTATTAATGGTTTGACTGAATTCAAGTCAGCTTCTACAGCAGGTAAACTCAAACCCGGAGTATTAGGGTCAGCAAATGCTGTGAAAGTAGGAATTAATGGCATTTTTGATTACAGTTTGACACCAGGAACCCGTGACGGATTTAATCGCTGGAATTTGAGTATCTCGCCACAATCAGAACTGACTATATTTGTAAATCCTGGAATCGCTTTGTTTGATAAATACGATGTACTCTTTGACCAAGTTAATGGTAAACAGGGTTTTCGCAGTCGGCGGTGAGAATAAAGTAAAGACTTGCTGACTCAGATAGCGTTCAACTAACCCAGGATTTACGCAAACATCGCCGAAACCCTAATGTAGAGACGCGATTTATCGCGTCTTGAAAGACCATTTATTTACATCAATAACCCTTCTGACTTTTCACGGCATCTGGAAAACCTCTCTTCTATTTCTCTCTCCTAAAAGGAGAGAGACTTTGAATTTTCCTCCTTACCGCGTCGAGAAAAAGGTTAGGTTTTTGGTGGACTTTTCACTTATGGGGAAAAGTCAGAATAACCCTTAACCCAAGCATATTGGCTTTTAGCCCAATACAGTTCAGTTAAGCTTTTATTTCTCCCCCTGCCTCCCCTGCTCCCCCTGCTCCCCCTGCCTGCCTCAACGGATAAATTTCTTAACTGAACCGTATTGGCTTTTAGCCCAGTAAAAATCAATCACTAAGTAGAACGTTGAAACACTACTGAAAGATTATTAGCTGGCATTTGGTAAATCTGTTGCAAGATCAGATTTTGGGCGCTAGCTACTGCTACAACATCATCCAAGTTACGCACACCCCACTCTGGGTTTTCAGTGCGTAAATATTCGTCAAAAGCTGCATTACTTGCCGCTGTATGTTCTCCACCTTGTTTGAAGGGGCCATACAAATAGAGGATACCTCCTGCTTTTAGGATACGACCTGCCCCTGCCATTAACCCCAGACAGGCTGACCAAGGTGAAATGTGAATCATATTGATGTTGACGATGGCAACAATTGGCTTCGTATTTAGCCAATCAAATCCACCATTTTCCACAGCCCAAACTGGTTCTCTCACATCTAGCTCAAGCGGTGCATAAACGTTATCACATACATTGTGTTCAGTCCAAGAAATAATGCTGGCTCTTGATTGTGGATTTACATCGGTTGGGAGCCACAGATAATCTCTGAGCTTGGATGCAAAAAAGACTGCGTGTTCACCAGTACCACTTGCTATTTCTAAAATAGTGCCACTCTCCGGCAACACTTGTAAAAGTACTTCTAGAATTGCTTCGCGGTTACGCTCGGTTGCTGGTGCATATTGTCGTGCGTCTTGTGGTGTCATCTGGATCGTTATATTTATAATTAATCTGAACAAATATCAAACGAAGAATTATACTTAATCTTGATAAAATATTTGCACAAGTTTGAGCAAGTCACTTTTTGCAGGCTCACCGCCATACAACCATTTTATTAAATCATCAGGAGATAACCAAAAACTTTCAATAAAATCATTTTTATTGTACTCTGGGCTACAATCTAATTTAATTTCATAAACCTTCATAAAAGCAGATACTTGATATTGATGTGGTGCTAAATATCCCAAAAGTCGAACATTAAGTATATTTAATTCTAAGTTCAACTCTTCTTTAAGTTCACGTTGTAGAGCATATTCATAGGTTTCTCCGGTTTCAACATGACCCCCCATACTGATATCAAGACAAAGGGGAAAGATACTTTTGTGTGCAGAACGCCGAGGTATCCACAGTTGACCTAATGAATTAACAATAAAAGCATTGACAACTCTAAAATTGCATAGTCTTTGACTATATATTTCCGAACGTTTCTTCTGCCCAATTATGCAATTATTCTCATCTACAATGTCGAGTATTTCATCATTTTGTATCATAATTAAATTTCTCTTAAATTGAAATTTACTGATTAAAATATACGCTAATGTTAATAACTCTACGCAATCTTAAATGTTGGAGTGCATTCAATACTTCTCGATTTGTGAATTTTTGATTGGGAATCGGGCTTTGGGAAAAGGAAAAAGGGGAAGGATTAAAGGTTTTTTCTTTCCCTTTTC
The DNA here is from genome assembly GCF_034530835.1 of Nostoc sp. DedQUE12b. Classification (NCBI taxonomy): domain Bacteria; kingdom Bacillati; phylum Cyanobacteriota; class Cyanophyceae; order Nostocales; family Nostocaceae; genus Nostoc; species Nostoc sp. DedQUE12b. The sequence continues at coordinate 100,842 of NZ_JAVRCI010000006.1, forward strand.
CCTTCCCCTTTTCCCCAAAACCCGAGAAGTCTTGGGAGTGTATTACTTTGGAGTGGAATGCCCAACAAAGTCAAATCGAACAGTCGCCAGGAGACGAAGATAAATAACTTTTGACTACAATCGTTAGTCCACTTTTAGCGAGAGCCTTTCATTAATTTGGCTCTCTAGCTCAAGAAAAATTTTCCAGAGATTGGATCTTGCTTGAGGGATTGAATAAAATCCCTTAAAGTCATCATGCTGCCTGTTAAAGTAAATTTAGGAGTGCCATTTTGAGCAACGATTCTCACTTCACTGTCTTGGATCTGAATCTTATTTTTAATACTATCCCATAGAGTATCAAAGCTCTCATCATCCTTACAACCATTGGCTTCAAGGAATTTTTGTCGTACTTTCGTTTTTAGTGCTAGTGCTTCTGCTGCTTGAGTACGCGCCTCAAAGTGCTTAACTACATCTTCATAAGTACTTTCTCTCAGAGTTTTGTTTTCAGCCAGAACTTGTTCTAACTGAGTTTTGATGGCTTTCAGTTGGGATGCTAAAGCGGCTGATTTTTGATATTCAAGTTTTAAGGCTTGCTTTGCATTGGCTAACAAGGTTTTATAATCTAGCTGATCTTGATTTTTTTCGGATTGCATCTTTATCTCTCGATCAACATATTTTCGGTGATCAACTCTCGTCAGTTATATAACAAAACTGGCGAGAGCTTAGTAAATATTGTCTGTGTTATCTGAGTTTCAGCTATTGCACCAATAATGGTGATTCAGAGTGAGGATTCTCCTGAATACTACTCAAACTAGAACTAATGTGGGAGCGGATAGCTCGTTCATAAACACTAGTTTGCTGAGTGCGTACCCCTACAGGCTGATATATTAAGTTAACTTCTGGAAACTCAGACCAATACATTAAAAAGATGTCTTTAGCTGGAGTAATAATTTCATAATTATTCTCTTGTCTTTTCTTTCTAAGTTTACAATTATTTAATTGTAATTTTTGTCTGAATAGTTTTTCAAATTCTGGAATTAAATCTGAAGTAGTTTTCATGGTTAATACACGTTAAAACGTGTTAAGGATGCAAAGACGATCTGATGATATTACTAAGTATGACACTTCAGATACCTCTTACAATATAGTGTATCAGTTATCGGGTATTTGAAAAGGGGATTTAGAGGCAGGGTCACTCGTTAGGGTACTCTCTGATGGAGAAGCTGGCTGTGCGATCGCTGGAACCTTTTAATCAGGATTTTCATGGTACAAATATACTATTTACTAATTTATACTTACCAAAAGTTTGCCCGCTTGCAATGTTATGTCAGTATAGCTAGTACAGCCGGAAGTTTGACTACCTTTAACCAGTTGCTCAGAACAACTTGTCTGCCTATTGTCTGCTCAATTGAGATAGTAGTTGGATTTACGCGTTTGCTGTACTAGTTAGCAGAAACACCCTGTATAATTACACCACTAAATCATTTTTGGGGTAAAACTTTGCCAGGTATTCATTACCTAATACTGTTCGGTTCAGGCAATAGACGCGATGAATCGCCGTCTCTACAATCTACCTACAGGCTACAACCTGGCCCTTCAAGACCCTCTGCAAAACTGATTAATTCCAAGTACTCTGGATTTTCCACCAGCTTTTTGGCAGCTAACAATCCAGCAATACTCCAAGTTTGATAAATTCGGGCTTCTTTGCCAATTAAACGACCATTGTTGCCATCGTAGTATTCCGGGAATTTATCTCTAAATAAACGCCTTTCGGCAATAGCGATCGCTGCTTGAGCAAGTTCTGTGCGACCGGCTTTCAATGCCGCAGCGGTAAATAACCACAGTAAAACCGGCCAGTTACCGCCGTTGTGATAAGACCAAGCCCTGTTTTTAGAGTCACATCCTGTAACAATTCTCCACTCTAAACCATCCATTGCGGGAAAGCAAATTTTAACAGGCATATAGCCGATTAAGTCTTGCCAACGTTGAGCGAATAAATTCATAATGCTTTGAGATTCTTTAACGCTAGCTAAGGAAGTTAAAATTGCCATCAGATTTCCCAAAGCAAAAAAGCGAAAATCTATCCGTCCCGGTCCCAAATTTCCGGCTAAATATCCTCCAGTTTCGGGCAACCACTCGGTCAACCAACTAGGAATTGATTCTGAGTTGATGTTGAATTTATTAACAATTTCTTTACCAAATTCGTTATCTTTGTAACGATAGATTTCCCCCAATCGCTTTAGGTCTAGCCAATAATAGTTGCGGATATGATATTTCAAAGATCCCAATCGCCTATTGACTTTGCCAAGGTAGCTATCGCCATCCCCATCTGGTAAAAGCAATTCACCAGCAGCCCTCAAGGACGCGTAGAATAACACTTGAATTTCTAAAGGATGTTCGTAAACTCCCATGCGACGATCAATCATAAACGCGCCATCGGGAACTAACATTGTTGGGTACATGGAAAACCGATGTACTAAGCAAAGATCCAAAATTAGTTTGATTCCGGCTTGAAAATCTGGCTGACGCGCTAGTGACAAATCGCCTGTAGCTTTTTCATAAGCTCGTAGCAGGAGAATCCACCACATACAAGAATCAACTGGGGGAACACGAGCGATCGCTAGTTCACCAAAATCAGCGACCAAAAATTCCTCATTCCCATTAGAGTGTACTTTGAAACTGGCGGGCATTAATCCTGCTCCTGGTTCAAAGCAGTCTATCTGCTTTTCATGACTTTGTAGTTTCAGTGTTTCTACTAAGAAATTACGCACAATCTCTGCTTTGCCGTGCATGAGAAACACTAAGGCAGAAGGGACAAAATCGCGAAGAAAGCACTGGTCATAATTAAGTGCATCTGCCTCCGCATCTTTGGCAGCTACAGTCCCAATGGGTTTTCCTTGGTAATAAATTACGGAATCTTCCAATAATTCCCAGGCTTCTGCTTCCATCTGACTGTTCTTATCGATCGCGCTAGTCATGGGCGTTTAATTCCACTAATGGTATGTATCGGCTTAATTGTGGAAAGTACGCCAGCCTAACCTCAAGCTGACCAAGATTCCCGGAAGTCAGCATATAGAGTCAATCCACCATCTACAAATAGCGTTTGTCCGGTGATGTAGGCGGCATCATCCGAAGCTAAAAAAGCTACTGCGGCTGCCATCTCCTCTGAGGAGCCAGCACGCCCCATTGGGATGTGACTTTCCACGAGCGCCTTTTTTTCGGGGTCATCTATCCAGGCTTGATTTATTGGCGTGACTGTTGCTCCGGGGGCAATGGCGTTGACACGAATACCTTGCTTGGCATATTCCAATGCTAAAGTTTTGGTGAGGTTTCCCATCCCACCTTTGCTAATGGAATAACTGATATACATCGGTCGCGGAATAATTTCGTGAACGCTAGAAATATTAATAATCACCCCCGGACGATTAACAGACAGGAGGTGTTTAATAGTTTCACGGGCGCAGAGATAAGCACCCCGGAGATTGACTGCAATTACTCGGTCAAAGTCTGCTGTGCTAACTTCGTGGGATGGACTTTCTATTTGAATGCCAGCATTGTTAACTAGAATATCTAAACTACCAAATTCCTTTACTACGGTGTTGACCATTTCAACAATGTCTGATTCTTGAGAGACATCTCCGTGAACCAGCAGCGACTTCACACCACAATTTTCGATATTTCCGCAGGATTTTTGCAATGCCATCTCTTCCGTGTCTGCTGCGGCATCAGGGTCTTTGCGGTAATTGATGGCGATGTTGCACCCTTCTTCGGCGAGTCTGATAGCGATCGCCTGACCGATACCTGAAGTTGCACCTGTAATTAAAGCATTCTTTCCTTTTAAGCCTATCATATTTCCTCTCTAAGCTGCCCTGATTTGAATTTGCACTAGTCGAACAATTTTGGATTTTAGATTTTTATCTACACTTAATGCTTGTATTGTCAACTCCTATTGGAGGTAATTTAAAGTAAAAAAATAAATATTTGATAATTTTGAATTTCTGAAAACAATTCTCAAAAATCAGGCTACAGATTCAAGAGATGGAAGCTTAACTTGAATCTGACGCCTCTTAATTACGAATTGGTATTAATCCCTATCGCAAATTCGCTGGCACTTGTTCAGGGACTACCCAATAGTAAACAGTTTTGCCCTCTACATTGAGAGTCTGCTGTGGTTTCCAATCGCCCATATCGAAGGCGTGGGAAACAATGCGAGTCCCAGGTTTAAGGTCTTTCAACAGCTTGGGACGGAGTTTGGCGTTGATCTCTGGCAGTAAATAAAGTGTAACTACTGTTGCTTCGCTAAAATCAGTGTTGAACAAATCTTGTTGGACAAACTTGACGCGATCGGTTACTCCTGCCTTTTTAGCATTCTCATTAGCTTCTTTGATGCGATCGGGGTCAATATCTATACCGATGCCGCGTGTACCAAACTTTTGTGCCGCAGTATTAACAATTCTGCCATCACCACTACCAAGGTCGTACAACACATCATTTTTACCCACTTTTGCCACTTGTAACATTGCATCTACCACTGGCTGTGGTGTCGGTACATAAGGAACATCTCCAGGACGTTCTTGGACTTGAGTTGTGGGAGTTGTCGCCGATGGTGTTTCGGTTTCGGTCTGACCTGTTAGAGTAGAAGGTTGTTGTGTTCCGGCTTCCAAATCTTGTTGTTGCGGCGTACACCCAGCAATTCCTAAACTGGTAATACTAACGCCTGTAACCAGTAAAAACAGAATTTTTTTGAAGTCCATGAATTTTCTCCTTTGTCAATAGTTATTGGGTATTTGGGTATGGGGGCATTGGAAGAGGCAGAGGGGAAAGAACTTACTGCTATTTCTCCTCTTCTCCTCTGCTCCTCTGCTCCTCTGCCCCTCTGCTCACTCATCTCACGTCCTACCTTGCTTGACGTAGTCATTCCAGAACAACACGGGAATACCTGCTGCCACCACTAAAACACCTGTGATCGCTCCCACGCCTGTATAAACCAAGCTGGAGTAAAGCAAGTAGCCGCAGACGGCACAAAATAGTAATGGTGTGAAAGGATAAAATGGCACACTGAATGATCGTGCTATGTGGGGTTCACGGATTCGCAACACTAGCAGTGATATGCCGGAAAGCAAGAAGAAAAACCAAAATATTGGGGCAGTGTAATCCACCATTGTTTCAAAACCTTTGCGGGTGAACGTGCCCAAAAAAACCAGTATTAAGGCGAGCGTTGCTTGCAAAAATAAAGCATAGGTAGGGCTACTTGGACGTTGTTTCCAGTGTCCCATAAAACCAAATAGCGAAAAATCCTGTCCCAGTGCGAAATTGGTACGCGCTCCGGTAAAGATAGTAGCGTTGGTTGCTCCTAAAGTAGCGATCGCAATCAGTACACTAATAAATAAGGCTCCCGGTGCGCCCCAAAGAGAGCGCATTAAATCTGCGGCTACTGCTTCCGATTGGGCCATGTTTGCTAATCCTAGCCCTCGCAGATAAGCCAGATTGATTAGCAGATAAATGGCAGTGATGATCCCAATACTCCACATTAGCGATCGCACAATGTTGCGTCGTCCGTCTTGAATTTCTGCGGAGATGTAAGCCGCTTCATTCCAACCGCCGTAAGATAGCAACACAAACACCATTGCCAGTCCCCAGGTTCCCGATGATGCAGATTCTACAGGGGCGGCAGAATTAGGAATGGTGGTAAGCCCAAGAATCACTACCAGCAACAAACCTAGAACTTTTGCTGCACTTAGCAAGTTTTGTGTCCACTTCCCCTGCTGCAAACCGATGATGTTCAAAGCAGTTAAAAGTGCGATCGCTATGGCTGCATAAATAGAAGACGAAAACCTTCCCAGCCGCCATATCTGAGAAACATAATCGCCAAAAACAAATGCCAACAGAGCAATAGAACCAGTTTGAATCACCATCATCCGCGCCCAGGCAAATAAAAAGGCAACTCCCCGCCCGAATGCACGTTTCAAATAATAGTAAGTACCACCAACATCGGGATAGACAGTTGCCAACTCTGCATAGCACAGCGCTCCTACCAGAGATACTACACCGCCAATTAGCCAAAAAAGCAATACAGCAATATTACTACCTGCTTGATTTGCCACTAGAGCCGGGGTTTCAAAAATCCCCGCCCCGATGACAATACCGACAATTAGAGCCACTGCGTCTGGTAATGTCAGGGATGGTTTGGGTGTTGCTACTTCAGTTGATGTTGTTTGATCGAGCAAATTGTAGTTTTTACGTCTACTCACATTACTTCCTTATTAGTGTTGAGTTGGGACTTTTGGCTTTGTTTTATAGTCTTTGTTCAACAGAGGAATCATCTATGTACTCCAGATTTGGGAACTCACGATTCAATAAAACCTTTGAGATTGGGGATACCAGCCCAAAATTTAACTTTTGAGAAAGTATCTATACTTTTATGATTAACAATAAATATGACGAGAAAGTGACAGTCACCAGTGATATATCTTCAACCCGTAATCTCCATAAATCCAGATTAAGATTAATCTCTGTGCATAGCTTGCCGCCGTAGGTATCGCTCTAACTTTTCTTGCTAGACAACATTATCCCTAAGTAAGATAGGAAATTTTAATTGGTAAAACGTCTTCCCATAGTGAGATTTATAGTGATCTAAAGAATGATTGACTAATGACGCATAATTGTGCAGTTTTTGAGAAAAAAGCTATTAACGCTATGCATAATTTTTATAGCAGAAACGTTTTATTGATTTATAATTGATGCTTGCTTGATTTACACCCTGCTGTACTACAGACCGCGATCGCTCCATAATTTCGATGAAGTATGTATGCACATTTTTGCACTGTTAATTAATAAATAATATATCGGATTTTTATCAATAAATTATTTAGTATCTGCTACTGGGAAACAGTAAAATATCTATTGCTTCACCTACTACCAAACCCAATACAGCTAGGACAGTTATAATCCAAAATGAATCTAGTTTATTGCAGCCAGAAAAGCGCATTTCCAAATCAGCTAACAGCGTAGTAGCCAAGGGGATAATAAAGAGCCTTAATAAAATCGACCAAGTTGCTACTAAAGCAATTGATATACTTAAAAACAAGATGACAACTAAAGTTTTCGAACCAAACTCAACTAAACGCTCTAACCAAGAAAAGCTCTTTCGTACTACAGCTATAACCATAGCAACAACAAAAGCCCCTACTAACCAAATAATATGATTAGCAGCGAGATACCATCCCAGGAGAATGTAAGCCAATAAGAGTAATACTAAAGGCATCAAAGGAATCCTGTTAAAAAATTCCATATTCATACTGCCAAGGCTTATAAAAATACCAGGTTAATCTCTTAATTCTATTCAAAAAATGTTACTACTAAAAGTTTTAAATATACCAGCTTCGCTCAGGATGTTTCTTTATCTATAGATGCAATTGAAGCAAATACTCTTTCATCATGACAATATACAACATAATTCAGGAGTAAAACACGCTTTATGCTTGGGTAACAGACTTAGCTTGTGTAACTCACCAACTTGAAAAACGCCTTGTTTCTCGACAATTAAAAAATCTTGTATTCTGACCCCTGAATTCTGTTTTGATAACCTAGTTAAATCTTGCGTTCAATTAACGCCTGTTTTGCCTGGGCTACGAGTTGGTTACATGGTGGTGACAGGTGAGCATCATCAATCTCTGGTAAAGCATAAATTACTCAATGACTTGCATGTTTCTACAGTATCCCAGATAATTGTGAGCGAATTTTTAGCATCGGGACATTACCGCCGTCACTTGAATCGTTTACGTATTAATAACTTGCAAAGTCGGAATGTGATGTTGCAAGCTTTGGAAAACTACTTTCCGGAAGCTATCACCTGGACAATTCCGAAAGGTGGCTTATTTCTGTGGACTCATCTGCCATACTATTTACCTATTCAAGCAATTTGCTCTGAAGCCTTATCTTACAATGTCCTTGTTGCTAGTGGTGCTGCATTTTTTCTAGGGCAAGGGTATCCAGCGATGCGCTTGAACTTTTGCCAAATACCAGAGGATATTGAACATGGAATTAAGATTCTTGGTCAGCTAATTAAAAATTATTTAACTAAAAGTTTTATCAGTATAGGTTTCTCATCTCAACGCGTAAGTGTATCGTCTATTCACTTATAGTCATGTTCAGTTATATATCATTTATTAAGTGGTGAAACGCCGAGCGCGCCAATACTAACCTATCAATTAAAGTCACTATTTCGCAGACATTAGTTCAATTGGAGTGCGAAGGTACTTCCAAAAAATAAAATCAGCAATAAATAGAATAATAATCAATTAAAAACATGGGAGAGAGGAGCAGCCAATGGCTGCTCCTCTCTCCCACAAGTTTCTAACAATATTTCTTTGTCGCTGCTAAATTCAAAACATTTATTTGCTTGTTTGCTTTAGCCCAATATTGAGTCTGAATCAAGTTCCCATTGATGTTTGAGCAATTCTTGGTAAGTCGTTTCTCGAATTATCATCTGCTTATAGAGCATAAGCAAAAACTCTTGAGCTTGTTCACGCGACATCTGCTGCACTTGGTCAGCAAAAGTTCTAAGGCTAAATTCTTGTTCTAAAGATAATGTCATGGGTTGATTCATCGCAGGATTAATCGCCCAACTAGGCGAAAACTAAAGGGTCTATGTTGGCAATCTTGAGAAGAAGCATTCATATCTAGCTGCCGTTAGCAGTAATACACTCATCAAGCGGCCTACTGGGTATTCCCTTACTTAGCGGTGTCAAACCTAAATATGAACTTCTGTTAACTAGTATAACAAAATATTTACAAAACTGAGATGATGGCATATTAATGCTTTAGTACATCCTGTGTCACTGATACCCCAAATATCCGACTAATCATTTGTCATGAATCCTTACACTATCCTTAATCAGACCGGACTTCAGCGTGTTAGTGATGGCATGAACCGCCCCCTACTAGAAAATTGCGAGACTGCCTCATATATCCTTGTTTTAGTCTGGCCCCAACTTGGGGATTTTGATAGTCTTGAATATGCGTGGTGGTTACAGCGCGAAGCTAAAAAATTGTCGGATGAAAAACTAGCTATTCGTGCAGTGGGAATTGGTAATCGCGCCTCTGGAACAAGATTCTGTGAATATACAGGATTTCCACCTGAAAATTTATTTGTTGAACCTAATGGAGAACTACATCACCAACTCAAACTTTATTCAGGTCTCAATCTTTCTCTCCCTGGACTTTCCCCTGCTCAGAAAGCTTGGCTAAATCTAGTGTTAATGTGTGCAGGGTTTGGAAGTCCTGGAACACTAAGAGAAGTTTTTCGCGGATATAAGGGAGATCGTCAAGCCCCTCAACTTATTGAAGATGATGAAATTATTCAAGCTACTCCTTTACCTGCTTTTCAAGGCTCGTTTTTCCAATTAGCTGGTGGAAGTGGGTTTCAACGTCCGTTTGAATTAGCTACTCTACGGCTACGAAATATGGTGGAAGTTTTAAGCAATTGGCATACTTATGTACCTAATTCTGCCTACTTAACTCAGCGTGGTGGAACTTTTCTGTTTGATACCAAAGGCCAGTTACTTTACGAACATCGAGATCCAGGAATTCTGGGCTTTGCTAGTAATATGAGTCGGCCCCTATCATTTTTATCCTTGATCGAAACTGAATTAGCTGGGCTTGGGAATTAATTTTAATCTCTGCTGTATTTTTACAGTTTCAGCATATTTGAAAACCTCTTCAATAATCACTAGCAACGAAAAACAAAAAAGTCTTCAATAATAATATTGTTGGCTTTTTTTATTTGTATACTTAAACAAATTGTTCTATCCTTATCAATCGTAACCTCACTATTTTATCCTGCGCTTGCATCTATTACTCAATATGATTTTCCTGACAATAGTTACAGATATAAAGAAGAACTGATAAATCAGTAGTTTTAGTTACTGGCGTAAGACATCCATTTGTTGCCATCTCTAAACGCTTTGTGCAATGGTCTGAATATGCCAAAGACAAAGACAAATCGGTTTCTCCTAATCGCTGGATCTGGGAGATCATAATTGTGGGATGCAAGGCATCGCAAAATCAAACAAGGAAATATTATTATCAGGCGATTGATGCTGAATTGAGAAGACTGATAACCCAATCTTCGGTTAAAGAAGACAAGCAGTTTGCTGGGGTACAAACCGACTGTTGTATGGGGCATCAGTGAGAGTTTAAGGTAAAGGGCATTTTGTCAATCAGTATTCAGAATGAATTTTGACTCCTGACTCCTGAATTCTGAATTATGTTGAAAATTGAGATAGGTGAGGACTTTCTAATAACGCTTGAATTTCATTTGTGCGAAGTGGTCTTACAGTAGGAAAATAGATGAAGGAGTAGTGACTATCAAGCTATATGTTTGAAATTATGGTGTTAAATCATTTCTTGTTAAAAGAGCCTGCTTCGGTATCTCATCAACACTCCCAGCACATCAATCTACTTTTGTGAATCCAAAATCTGCTCTAAAGGATGTAAAAGTTATGATAATTCGTAATTGATAATGACGCTTGCGGACTCGCTAACGTAATTCGTAGTTGTAATCACTGCTTGCTCTGTACTCTCTTAATTACGAATTACGAATATAGCAAGTAAGGATAAATAAAATGTCATTTATTATGCAACCTTCTGGAACTCTTACTGGTTTAGATATCTTGGTAGTTGAGGATGATGATGATACTCGCTTTTTTATCACTACTGTTTTGGAAATGGATGGAGCAAAAGTTATAGCAGTGATATCAGCAGCAGATGCACGTAATGTATTATCCGAATTGCAACCCGATGTCTTAATTAGTGATATCGGGTTGCCTGGGGAGGATGGCTACACTTTCATTACCAAATTCCGTGCGCTTAAAGCAAATAAATGTGGACGAGTCCCGGCTATTGCTTTAACAGCATTTGCTGATAGTGAGGCTCGTATCCGTGCCTTGGAAGCTGGCTTTGACACTCATGTATCTAAACCGGTTGCTCCAGAAGAACTAGTGGAGATAGTGGCTAATTTAGTTGCTTCTTGTAATTGGTAATTATTCTCCTCGGTCTTGATAATCTTCAGAAGACTTTGGATCTAACTCCCAACGATCGCCATCACGATCCTCTAAAATATCGTTGGTATGGAGAAACTCAGAATCAGCCATTTCTAGCCCTACTGCGGCTTCTAAGTCCTCTGTTACATTTTTATCGGGAGTGGAAGTACTGCCACCAACAGCTTCATCTCCAACTGCATCTGCATCTTGCCAATAAGCATCAACATCCCCACCAGTCAGTTCAGGACTAGTTTCTGTGTACTCGTCTCTTTCTGCTTTTATTGAGCGTCCACCAATATTGTATCCTGGCAAGTCTTTCACACCAGTACCGTAGGATTCGGTAATCTCTTGTGGCAAATCATTGGTTTTAATTTTGTCAGGATGATTTTTTTCTGCCATGATACTAGCCCTTTTCTGCATTCTCACAATAACGTTTTCTTTTTACAAATTTGTCTAACTAGAGGTGTATAGCTGATAAAATAATCTATCCCCTGGGAACGACGCTAAACTAGCGATCGCGCCATAATATTGTAACTATGAATTCATGGTCAAGGAACTTGTAGTTGAAGTTATGAGTTAGAAGTTATCAAACCGAAATTATTTATTGGCGAGCTTTTCACTCATAACTATTTTCTGATTGGATAAAAGAGAAAAACAAAAAATTAAGTTTAGCATTTTAACTCAGTATTTGAATTTGTAACTAACTAAATGCTAAACAATTAAATAAGTTTAAGTAGCAGATGCTCCTAATGAATAGGTAATTCAAAATTATTTATTCAAGATAAATCTGACTATTTAACTGTCTTAATCGATAAACATTGTTGTAGTTAGTTAAAAACTAAAAGTAAAAACGTAAGAGCATCTATGACTGAACAGAACAATCACTCCGGTAAGAAAAAAGTTGCTATCCTCATTGAACAAGCAGTAGAGGATGCAGAATTTACCGTTCCTTATAATGGATTCAAACAAGCGGGAATGGAGGTAGTAGTCCTTGGTTCCCGAATGAATGAAAAATATAAGGGTAAACGCGGCAAACTTAACATACAAGCCGATGGGACTACAACAGAGGCGATCGCAGCAGAATTCGACGCTGTAATAATTCCCGGTGGGATGGCTCCCGACAGAATGCGGCGGAACACCAACACAGTACGCTTTGTCCAAGAAGCTATACAACAAGGAAAACTAGTCGCTGCTGTTTGTCATGGGCCACAAGTTTTGATTGAAGGCGACTTGCTCAAAGGTAAACAAGCCACTGGTTTTATCGCTATTGCCAAGGACATGATTAACGCTGGCGCAAAATATCTAGATGAGCCGGTGGTGGTTGACGGAAATTTGATTACATCTCGTGAACCTGGAGACTTGCCAATTTTTACCACAGCTATTTTGAGCCGTTTGGGTTATGGTGGCAAAGATGCTGCATTACCAAATGAAAAAGACACAAGTGCTGAATGGTGGAAGCTAGCTGATGCTTGGGGTGGCTCAACTAAAGGTGAAATCACCAAAGGTTTAAATAATGCTCTTGCTGGTGAACGTTATTCGCTAGAAGCATTTGAAAACTACTTGCAAAAGGAATCAGATAACGAAGTTAACTCAGTCTTTCAAGAAATAATTGCTAATAAACAGCGCCACATTCAAAAACTGGAAACTTATCTTCAGCTATTGGGCGAAAAACCCTCTTTAGGGGCGAATATTGCCAATCAGTATGCTAAGGTCAAAACTGCCATGACCGGAAGTGATGACATATATCAGTTACGTTCTGCTTTAGGTGATGTGCAAACTGGTATCGGCGATATTGGCAATTTGTCTGCAATGTTCACTGACCCAGTAGCAACTGCTATTTTCAAAGAATTTTACCAGGATTTATTGAAATACGAACAGCAATTGGCACAGTTGTATCGGGCGCGGATAGGCGGTCAGATTCAGGCTCCTAAGCCGACTACAGGGGCTGCTGTGTCAATGTAAGGTTTTTTGAATGTAGACAGACGGCTACCGAAAAGGCGCAAATAATGCACAAGAAAGAAGAGGGTATTCGCGCCTCTGTGGTGAATTTACAGTAATGGAGATATAAAAAGTGACTTCAACATCAGGGGATAAATCAAGTACAAACCAGCCAGAAGCTAGTGAAGTAGAACGTTGGGCATCCCTTATTGGTGGCGGTGCAATGGTGCTAATGGGTTTAAGACAAGGTTCATTGCGAGGAGCGCTGACGGCTTTAGCCGGTGGTGGTTTGGTTTATCAAGGTGCAACCAAGCAAAGCACAATCCAGAAAGCGCAGGAAGCAATAGGTCTAAACCAACCCATCAAAGTTGAAAAGACGGTAACAATTAGGAAATCGGCAGAAGAATTGTATCGCTTTTGGCACGACTTTGAGAATTTGCCTACATTTATGAAGCATCTCAAATCTGTTAAGGTGTACGACGAAAAACGTTCTCATTGGATTGCCAATGCACCTTTAGATAATACCGTAGAATGGGATGCAGATATTCTCGAAGACCGAGAAAATGAATTTATTTCTTGGGCTTCTGTAGAAGGTGCAGACGTAGATAATTCTGGTTTTGTTCGCTTCACAAAAGCACCAGGCGATCGCGGCACGGAAGTTAAGGTTGTTTTGGAGTATAACCCCCCCGGTGGAGCATTGGCAGCTACCGTAGCTAAACTTTTTGGTGAAGAACCAGAACAGCAAATTGGTGATGAATTACGCCGCTTCAAGATGCTAATGGAAGCAGGCGAAATTGCCACAACCGAAGGTCAACCTTCTGGACGCAGCTAGTTATTTCCCCAATGCCCAATGCCCCATGCCCAATAATTAACTATGAAAGCAGTTTGCTGGAACGGTGCTAATGATGTGCGGGTACAGTCGGTACCAGATCCGACAATTCTCAACCCGCGTGATGCGATTATTAAAATTACTTCCACGGCAATTTGTGGCTCTGATCTACATATATATGGCGGCTATATTCCCACAGTGCAACAGGGTGACATTATTGGTCACGAATTCATGGGGGAAGTCGTGGAAGTTGGTAAGGGAGTCAACAATTTAAAAATAGGCGATCGCGTCGTTGTTCCTTCCACAATTGGCTGTGGTAATTGCCATTATTGCCAAGGTGATATGTGGTCATTGTGCGATAATTCCAATCCCAACGGTTGGATTCAAGAAAAATTATTTGGCAATATCACCTCAGCCATTTATGGCTACTCCCACATGCTAGGTGGGTATGCAGGCGCACAAGCAGAATATATCCGTGTACCTTTTGCCGATGTGGGTGTCGTCAAAGTTCCGCCAGATTTGCCGGATGAGATGTTGTTATTCATCTCCGACGCTATCCCCACTGGTTATATGGGCGCAGAATTATGCGATATCCAACCGGGTGATACTGTAGCCGTTTGGGGTTGCGGTGCTGTTGGACAATTTGCCATGATTAGCGCCTATATGATGGGAGCCGAAAAAGTGATCGGTATTGATCGCTTTCCCGAACGCCTGGAAATGGCGAAAAAGTTTGCCAAAGCAGAAGTGATTAACTACGAAGAAGTTAATACTGGCGAAGCGTTGAAAGAGATGACTGGTGGTCGTGGCCCCGATGCTTGCATCGATGCTGTGGGTTTAGAAGCACATGGTGTTGGTTTAGAAGACTTCTACGACCAGACAAAACAAAAGCTCAGATTAGAAACTGACCGTCCCCACGTTTTGCGGGAAATGATGGTTGCCTGTCGTAAAGGTGGGACTCTTTCAATCATGGGTGTTTATGGTGGTTTTGTAGACAAAATACCATTAGGTGCAGCTTTTAATAAAGGTCTAACCTTTAGGATGGGACAAATGCATGGACAAAAATATATGCATTTGTTGTTGCAGATGATTTTGGATGGAAAACTTGATCCATCTTTTGTTGTCACCCATCAATTGCCTTTAGAACAAGCACCCCACGGCTACAACATCTTTCAACAAAAAAAGGATAACTGCATCAAAGTTGTTCTTAAACCCTAAATGGCAAATAGTCATTTAGAGTTTTGAATTGTACACCTAACATAATGCAATTGAGGTTTTTTATGAATCGAGTAACTTCTTGGCTACGAAATATTCGCATTTCCCAAATCGTTGTAGTTTTCCTAGTAGGATTTATGTTTTTACTGGGTCAAGCTTTTACCTACGTTAATGTAGCACAAGCTGATGTTAAAACTCCAGAGGGTACTTATTATAAAGGAATCCCAGACGAGCTAAGTGAAAGCAAAAACAATACCCAAATCAAAAATACCCAAAATCCATTAAAAAGCGCTGCTGATAATATCCGCGAGAAGTTAAACTTGGATGAAGAAACTCCTCGATCTACAAAAGAGTTTCTTAAGTCTACAACAAATAAAGTCGAAGATACAGTTCAGCCATTGACTGAAACTAAAGAAGGTTATTACCGAACTCCTCCTAGCAAGCAACTCAGAGATAGAGTCTAGATTCGTAGCAATTCTTGAGTCTAAGTTTTTGACTCATACACTGCAAAACAACCTTTGAAAATTTACTGAGACGCGATAACTATCGCGTCTCAAAATCAGGCTAAATCGAGTGTTTATCTTGATATTAACGAGCCAGAAATGATAAGTAAGGACTAAATATTATGAAAGCAGTTTGCTGGCATGGAGCAAACGATGTGCGGGTTGATACAGTTCCCGACCCCAAAATTATTAACCCACGCGATGCCATTGTTAAAATTACTTCCACGGCAATTTGTGGTTCAGATTTGCATATTTATGATGGCTACATTCCCACCATGCAAAAGGGCGATATCCTTGGTCATGAATTCATGGGGGAAGTGGTAGAACTTGGAAGTGCAGTTAAAAATGTGAAGGTAGGCGATCGCGTCGTTGTTCCCTTTACTATATCTTGCGGTAGCTGCTTTTTCTGCAATCGAGATTTATGGTCACTGTGCGATAACTCTAACCCCAATGCTTGGTTAGTAGAAAAGCAAATGGGACATTCGCCAGCAGGTCTATTTGGCTACTCTCATTTATTCGGCGGTTATGCCGGTGGTCAAGCAGAGTATGCACGAGTACCCTTTGCCGATGTAGGCTTGTTCAAAATTCCCGATGGTTTAACGGATGAGCAAGTACTATTTCTAACAGATATTTTTCCCACAGGCTACATGGCAGCCGAAAACTGTAACATCAAACCCGGTGATATTGTTGCCGTTTGGGGTTGTGGCCCAGTCGGACAATTCGCCATCAGAAGCGCATATATGCTAGGTGCAGAACGTGTAATTGCCTTTGACCGCGTTCCTGAACGTCTGCAAATGGCTAAAGAATACGGCAAAGCTGAAGTTCTCAACTACGAAGAAGTGAATATTGGCGAAGCACTCAAAGAAATGACTGGCGGTCGTGGCCCCGATGCTTGCATAGATGCAGTGGGAATGGAAGCACACGGCACAGACTTTATGGCGATGTACGACCAGGTAAAGCAAGCAGTACGTCTAGAAACAGACCGTCCGACCGCATTACGGCAAGTAATAGTATCTGCTGCTAAAGGTGGTCACGTATCACTTGCGGGTGTGTACGGTGGCTTTTTAGATAAAATCCCGATGGGCGCTGCCATGAACAAGGGATTAACCTTCAAAATGGGACAAACGCACGTCCACAAATATCTAAAACCCTTGCTAGAACACATCCAAAACGGTGATATTGATCCAACCTTTATAATCACTCACAGCTTACCTCTAGAACAAGCGCCCCACGGCTACGAAATTTTTAAGCACAAGAAAGATAACTGCATCAAAGTGGTACTCAAACCGTAATGGGGAGCACGGAAGCATACTTCTCTACCAGAGGCTGCGCCAACGACTGCGCTCAGTAACCGGGGGGCAGAGGAGCAGAGGAACAGAGGATAGTCATCAATGCTTAATGCTCCATTCCCCATGACCGAATGGCACTAAGTTAAGATACAGCCCTTGCCCTGACTGGTTCCCAGCCTGGAGGCTGGGAACCCATTCTGGGAGGCTCTGCCTCCTCTTTCTTGACGAGAGGCAGAGCCTCTCTGAATACATTCCCAGTCTTAAGACTGGGAACGAGACTAAACAAGCCTTTGGGCTTTTCTTGGTGCCATTCCCCCATGACCAAAGTTAAAATTAAAAGAGGCAAAAAATATGTCTGATACAACCGTTATCAAAGTAGACTCTAGCCATTCTCCTAAAGGCCAACTTGGTCAGAAATACCTTGCATCTGGCAAAAGCCTTTCCATGCGTCTGTGGGAGAATGAGGAACCGAACGAAGCTAAAGAGCCAACAGCACGGGAATATGAAACTGTTGGTTATGTAATCAATGGTCGTGCAGAATTACATATTGAAGGGCAAACAATTTTACTAGAACCTGGCAGTTCTTGGATAGTACCAAAAGGAGCCAGCCACACCTATAAAATTCTAGAATCATTTACTGCTGTTGAAGCAACCAGTCCACCCGCTCAAGTTCACGGGCGAGATGAAAACTGATTTGCAGTTATCTTAAATTGGCGATCGCTAATTTTCAAACTCAAACAAGTTGATTAACTTGCGATCGCTTCCAGCAGGCGGTTAGACCATTGCAACTGTCTTTTTGCGCGAAGGACGCTTGCGGTCTGATTTTTTCTTCAATCCCACAGCTTGAGCTTGATCGCTATCTGAACCATATTGCCCGCGTACAACTTCTTTCATGGCTAATACAGCATTATGAAATTCCCACTCTGCTAATCGCGCAGCATCAGCAGCCGCACGGTATAAAGCTAGTTTCTCGGTTTCGGTTTGCTGAGAAATCAACATTGCTTGATAAGCTTCCTGTAAGTTTGCAGCTGAGGCATCAGCACGAGTTGTGTTGTAGGTGCTGACGGTTTGTAAACCGTGGAATGAGTCAATATCTTGACTAATTAGTTGAGGGCGCAAACGGTTTGTTGTATTTTGGGGAGGCATATATGCATACTTAGTAAGTAGTGCATTTAATGTACCCATTGCAACAAAAAAAGTTAACAGTAATATAATGGCCGCTATATTACTTATTAAACCTGAAGAACCCCACCCCGCCAAAGCTATGCTTTGTCTCCCCTCCCCGCCTGCGGGGAGGGGTGGAATGACTGTGGAAATTATAACTATTTATACGAACATGATATAAGATGAAATTTTTAGATAGGGCAAGGTTAGAAAGGATAGTTTAAGATAACAGGTCGATGTATTGGCATAACAGGTCGATGTATTGGCATAACAGACCGATGTATTAACATAACAGACCGATGTATTAACATAACAGACCGATGTATTGGCATAACAGACCAATGTATTGGCATAACAGACCGATGTATTAACATAACAGGTCGATGTATTGGCATAACAGACCGATGCAATTACAAAACCGTAATGTCTACCACGGAGTACGCCGACAAAATCGCGTAGGTGGTAGGTGTGAGTTACATCTATTGCTGAGTCTGTCGATTGGAAGATGTATTTATCCTCAAAGCCTTGAAAAGTTATAGAAGGGAACAACTGTGCGATCGCGCTTAGTTTTCATTCAACTTTGCAAAATATAGCTTTATTCAAGGAGAACAATTATGCCCAACTTCAAAATATATTCTACTGGTATAGTGGCGATCGCCTTGTCTCTGGCAACTGGTTGCACACCAACTACGCCCCATGACGACAATATATCTGAAGTTCCACCTGCTCAATCTGTGCAAACGACAGAGAGTCCATCTCCATCCCCAAGTGCATCACCAGCTACATCAGGGCAAAATAACCTCAGTTCTTTAGACAGACAGTTTATGACTGAAGCTGCTCAAGGTGGTTTAGCAGAAGTCCAACTAGGACAACTAGCATCACAACGTGGAACTAGTGATGCGGTAAAACAGCATGGACAGCATATGGTTCAAGATCATACCCTGGTAAACAATCAACTCAAACAGTTGGCGGCTCAAAAAGGTGTAACACTGCCAACTACTCTCAACAGCAAAAATAAGCAAATCCAGCAAAGCTTATCCAAACTTTCTGGTGCTAGGTTTGATCGCCAATATTTGAATCAGATGCTTCAAAATCATGAAAAAGATGTCTCTGTATTTCAAACTGAAGCTGAACAGGGACAAGATCCAGATGTGAAAGCATTTGCGGCTCAAACTCTACCAATCCTCCAAGAACACCTACAACAGGTTCGTTCCCTTGTTAATCCTGGAAGTTCAACTAGCACCCCAACTCCAACGAGTACCCCAACTCCAACGAGTACCCCAACTACTACTCCGTAAGGCAATACAGTTGAGTTAAGTATTTCTTCTTTCCCTTTGTATCCGCTACGCGTACTTTTGCAAAAAAGCAAGCTACGCGTAGCGGATACAACATTGGGGGTTGGATGGAGCTATCTTGAGTAGTATAATACTGCGATGCTCGCGGCGGTTAATAACGCACCTCAGTCTAATGCATATATTGCAATCGTTAATGGGCGGCAAGAGACTTGTGTTTGACGCTAGCAGCAATACACAATCGCACAGGATGGCACAGTCATCACATTGTTTTCATTGGCACTACTTGCTCAAGGTGACAAACTGCTAGAAACAGCAAAATAAACAATAAAATGAACGAATTACAAGCAATTTTAGAAGGCTTTGAGTCAAGTCGAAAAAGTAGTGAAATGACTTTTCTTGCGACTGTAGTTAAGACTCAAGGTTCAACCTATCGTCGATCGGGTGCTAAAATGCTGATGACAAATACAGGTCGGACAATCGGAACAATTAGTGCTGGTTGCTTGGAGAACGATGTATTTGAGCATACTCAACAACGAATGTCAGACGGTGAACCAATTGTTGTTACTTACGATAGCACCGCTTCTGAGGATATTCTTTGGGGCTTTGGTTTGGGGTGCAATGGGATAGTGCAAGTTCTCATCGAACGTCTTGAGAGAGAAAGCACACCAAATGCGATCGCTTTTTTACAAGAGTGTTTTCATAAAAAACATTTGGGTATTATTGCTACAGTCTTTGCTTTTGAAGGTGCAGTAAAAGTCAAACTTGGGTCGCGTCTCCTGCTGTATCCTGATGGTAAAGTTATCACTGACATCAAAGATGCAAATTTAATTCAATCTCTGCTTGCAGATAGTCAAGCAGCCTTTGCTAATCAAAAGTCAAGGGTAAATAATTATCAGTTACCTTTAGGCAGTGCCGAAGTTTTCATCGAAGTTATCCAACCACCTACAGCTTTAATAATATTTGGTGCAGGTTATGATGCTGTACCCGTAGCCCAGTTTGCTCAAGCATTAGGTTGGGACGTTACTGTAGTCGATTGTCGAGCTAATGAGGCAACTAAAGCACGATTTACTATGCCTTGTGATGTTATTCTTAGTCGCCGAGAAATTATACATAAACAGGTATTTATAAATGCTCACACAGTTGCTGTAGTGATGACGCATAATTATCTTGACGACCTGGAGATTTTAAAAATGTTGTTGCCATCTTCTACACGCTACATAGGGGTTTTAGGCCCAAAGCTGCGTACTGAAAGATTGCTGGAAGATATACGTCTGCAAGGAATAGATTATACTACCGAACAATTAAAAAGATTGCATGGCCCAATTGGGATTGACATTGGAGCAGATACACCACAAGAAATAGCGATCGCTATTATTGCGGAAATTCAAGCAGTGCTAACAAACCGCAATGGTAATTTTTTAAGAAATCGCAATCAACCGATTCACCAATGTTATGAAAGCAATTCAAACTTGCTACTTACCACATAGTTTTTATGACTGCTATAGACAATGAGAAATCAACCATAGCCATTATGATTCTTGCTGCTGGTGCATCTACACGGATGGGTACACCGAAACAACTATTGCTTTACCAAGGACGTAGCTTTTTAAAATATATTACAGAAATAGCGATCGCTTCAGTTTGTCAACCTGTGGTAGTAGTACTTGGAGCCAATGCAGAACAGCTTCATCCCCAAATTCAACAACTTCCCGTTAAAGTAGTTAAGAACTTGGATTGGGCTTATGGAATGAGTACTTCAATCAAAAGTGGTATTGAATTGTTAAATAATCTTCCGCAAAAAATAGAAGCAGTAGTTATTACACTGTGCGACCAGCCATTTGTTTCTCCCAAAATTATCAATCAACTTGTTGATACATATTATTTGACAAAAAAACCAATTATTGCGTGTGAATATGGAGATACATTAGGTGTACCTGCTCTATTTAGTCAGATATTTTTTTCAGAACTTGCCACTTTAAAAGAAACTTCAGGAGCCAAAAAAGTTATTAATAATAACCTCAATGAAGTTTTTGCTATTCCGTTTCCATTAGGGGATATTGATATTGATACACCAAAAGATTACGAGCAATTGCTATCAAGTACTAAAGAGATTTTTGAAGTATCTTGAAGAAGATAGCTAAAAGCAAACAAGTCAGGAAACCTTAGCTCGACTTGATCCATTTTTTTCGCAACGCGATACTCCTGCGGAGTCGTTGCACGAACGCTTAAGCTGAAACCTTTGTAGACCAATAGTTTTACTTTTGGGATTTCCAAGAAATAAATTATTCAATTTTGTGGGGTGGGCATCTTGCCATTGGTGTCAACTTAACGTGAAACCCTTGTCAAAACGTGATATTCAGTTCTCTGGCTTCCCATCACGATCTGCGTTACCCCACCCTAACCCTCCCCGTATGTATTGGGGAGGGAACTGGAGTTTCTTGTTTCCCCCCTTTATAAGGGGGGATTAAGGGGGGTAAAACGCCTGTGGAATAAGCATTTTAGCTTAAGTTGACACCAATGGCATCTTGCCTGCCCCTAATCATGGGTGGGCGTCTCGCCCACCCCACAAGAAGTAATTGGATGTTTCTTATTTATAAGTCCCTCTGAGAACAGTTAAACCAGTGCTGCTGTCGCTTTTAATGTAAAAATCTTCTCAATTACATCTTCTACCACCTTATCTGGTGTAGAAGCACCAGAAGTAATTCCCACAACAATTTCTCCATCAGGCAACCAGTTATCTGTAGTTATTAACTGCCCATTTAATTGCCGATGTTCAATAGAATATGCTGATTTAAGGCGTTCAACAGTATCAATATGATAAGAAGGAATTCCTCGCTCAAAGGCAATTTGTTGCAACTGAGTAGTATTCGAGGAATTAAACCCACCAATTACTACCATCAAATCTAAATTATGTTCCACTAATTCCAACATGGCATCTTGACGTTCTTGGGTAGCGTCACAAATGGTGTTGAAGCTTTGGAAATGCTGATTTAACTCAGTGGGACCATACTTGTGTAACATAGTCCGCTCAAAAAGTTTGCCGATTTGCTCAGTTTCGCCTTTAAGCATGGTAGTTTGGTTAGCAATGCCAACTCTTTCTAAATCGCGATCGGGGTCAAACCCTGCTGAACAAGCTTTCGCAAATTTCGTCAGAAATTCTTCACGGTTGCCACCATTGATAATATAGTCAGCAACATATTCTGCTTCTTGCAAATTCAACACTATTAAATACTTGCCAGCGAAGGAACTAGTCGCAACTGTTTCTTCGTGCTTATATTTGCCGTGAATTATTGATGTATAATCGATTTTTTTGTGCTTTTCTACTGTATTCCAGACTTTAGATACCCAAGGACAAGTTGTATCAACAATTTTGCAGCCTTTCTCGTGAAGTATCTGCATTTCTTGAACGCTAGCCCCAAAAGCGGGTAATATGACTACATCACCAATTCCAACAACAGAAAAGTCTTTATTCTTTCCTTCAATGGGGATAAATTCTACTTCCATCTCCTGCATCCGCTGATTTACAGAAGGATTGTGGATAATCTCGTTAGTAATCCAGATGTGTTCTGTGGGGAAGTGCTGGCGAGTTTCGTAGGCCATAGCCACAGCCCGTTCTACGCCCCAGCAAAAGCCAAAGGCTTGTGCTAGTCGGATTGTCACATCACCCCGTTGCAGAGTGTAATTGCGATCGCGAATTTCTTGAATCAAGTTACTCTGATACTCAGATTGCAACTGAGTGGCAACCTCTGCTTGATGACCAAAGCCCTTACGATTGTAATTTTCTGAATGTTGGAGGTTGCGCTTAAAAGCTTTTGTATCCATTAGATTTGTCTACTTAAACTCACTATTTCTTATTTTCTCGCGCTAGACGCAATTAATACAGAGTTGTATTCAAAGATATTATCAGAGAGGGGCAAAGGGTAAAGGATTTAATGCCTTTACCCTTTACCCTTTAACCTTTTCCCCTCTTGTTCTTGCTGAGGTTTTAATTCAATCTCGCTATAAATCTGCAATGCAGAACGCCAAACCACATAGCCTTCAGGACTTAAGTGTAAGCCATCAGTAGTAAATTCGCGGCGGAGATTTCCTTGCTTGTTGGTAAACAAGGGATGTAAATCGAGATATTTGACACCTTTTTTGGTAGATATGCTTTGCAGTTGCTGATTTAACTGGCGAATGCGACTATTGGCAACAGCCAGAAGTTTATCTCGTCCTTTCCAAGTTGCTTCTTCTGCGCCATGTGGCAAAATCGATTGGACAACAATTTGCGCTGTGGGATGAGTCTTTCGTAGGTAATTAATAATTTGCCGCTGATTATCTAAAATTTCTCCATTGCTCATCCCCCGAATTAAGTCATTAATGCCAATCATCACAAAAATCACCTCTGGCTGGGTGCGGTCAAATATTTTTAATCTTTTTAAGAGTCCATTACTGGTTTCACCAGAAATTCCTTGGTTCAGCCAATTTTTATCTTCGGGTAATAACTCAGGAGGAAACCACAAACTTAGAGAATCTCCCGCCAGGATAGTTAGATGCGGAGGATGTTGGTCAGCGGCGACCTTAGCTTCTTGGTTGAGGATATCTAACCACTCTTGATAAGTGAGTTGGTGACGGCGACCTAAATCAGGTGTAGCAATTTGCGGTGAATTATTCAGGTTGATTGGCTCTGGGGGTGCGATCATCCCAAAAAAAGCGGCCAATCTCTGCTGTTGCCAAATTAGCAGAATGACCGCCAACATTAGGATGCCGTTGGTTAACAGCGAGAAAAATGCCCAGATAGGAAAGGTTTTTGCAGATGTAGACACGACTAGCGAAATTTACCAATTATTTGAATCAAATTTTAACGCTAGCGATCGCAAATTACACAATCTTAAATTGGGCATTGGGGAAGCAACTGCTAACTCCTAACTCAGCACTCATTACTGAGTAGGACGATCGCCAAACTCGGAGTTATAACCTTCTTCGCCGTGTTCGTTGATATCTAAACCTTGCAATTCTGCTTCCTCTTTGACTCGCAGCCCGACTGTAGCATCGATAACTTTGAGAATAATCCACGTACCAACACCTGCGATCACATAAGCAATGGCAATTGCTACTAGTTCAACTCCCAATTCACCAAAATTACCGCGTAACACTCCCTCTTTACCTGCTCCGTTGACTTGAGTAGTGGCAAAGATAGCCGTTAAAATGGCTCCCACTGTACCACCAACGCCATGCACAGGAAAGGTATCTAAAGCATCGTCAATTTCTAGCTTGTGCTTGAAGCTGATCGCATAAAAGCAAACAAAGGCGGTAATGAAACCAATTAAAATCGCTGATAGCGGTGTGACAAATCCGGCGGCGGGAGTGATGCCCACCAAACCAGCAACGGCTCCTGTCGCTGCTCCTACGGCGGTTGGTTTACCCCGTAAAACAGCTTCCAAAATTAGCCACATTAAAGTTGCTGCCGCCGCCGACGTATTGGTGGCGACAAAGGCTGTTGTTGCCACATTGGTGACTAAGTTACCAGAAGTTCCACTAGCAACCGATAGGGCACTGCCAGCGTTGAAACCGAACCAACCAAACCACAGCAAACCAGCACCAAGCAAAATGAAGGGGACATTGTGCGGCGGACTAAGGCGATCAGGATGGGTTTTCCGAGGACCAAGGACGATCGCAGCTACCAGGGCTGAAACGCCAGAACTAATATGAACGACTGTGCCACCTGCAAAGTCGAGGGCACCCAAACCACCATACAAACCTAAAAATCCACCTTTCGCCCATACCATGTGGGCCAGAGGTGCGTAAATAAAGGTTGACCATAGTAAAACAAACAACGAATAGGCGCGGAAACTCATTCGTTCTGCGATCGCCCCAGAAATTAAGGCTGGGGTGATAATCGCAAACATGGCTTGGTAGATCGTGAATGCCTGGTGGGGTATTGTTCCGGCATAAGAAACAACTTCCGCCGGGTTTGACCCTTTGAGATAATCTGTTGTTTCTAACCCCACACCATTCAACCCGAACCATTGCAATCCACCGATAAACGGTAAACCTGGCGCAAAGGAAAGACTGTAGCCCCACAGAATCCAGGTAACTCCCACGATCGCCATCAACACAAAGCTCATCATCAATGTGTTTAGGATATTGCGCGATCGCACAAATCCACCATAAAAGAACGCCAATCCTGGTGTCATTAACAGCACAAGTGCTGATGAAATCAGCATAAATGCTGTATCTCCAGTATCAGCGGTAGGCGGGGCAACAGTTGGGGTTTGGGCAAAAGCATTGCCCATCAACGGCCCTCCTAAAAACAGTAGGGTGATAGCTCCAATCATCACAACTTTCTTCAACACTTTTTTTTCTTCCTAAGCACCAACAATTTGTATCCTTAACTACATTTGATTACTTTTATTGACACATTTTTGTCTTGAAAGTTACTGAACCTGAATTTTCTTGAGATGTTAACAAAAATATAATCCAGATTGTAGTTGCCAAGATTTAAATTATCGTATAAACACGCAATCATTACATTGCATCTTTTTTTTTGAAGAATAGAAGAATAGTATTTTATTCAAGCTGGGCAAAATTACGAATTTTTAGTTACCTACTGTTACAAACCAAAATAATTGTGATATTTGACGAATATTGTAAATTATTGTCAGTATTTTTCGATAATTTGCACAAATATGCAGCAGATTTAAACTTCTCGTGCGATCGCGAACAGGGCGTCGAAGACAGAGGCTACGCCAATATGAGGTACAGAAATACCCTACTTGTGCGATCGCGATCGTCTTTTAGAGAAGAGAGAAGCAAATTGCGTGAGCGTTGGGGAGGACGATACCTCATGTAGTTGCAAAATGCTACATCATGAGTTCTCTTTATATCTCCCGCATAAACGCGTAGACATGTAGATGCCTACTTTTGACAGGTTAGTTGCTAAAAAACTTTTGCAATTTTGCGTGAGATTATTATCTGTTTCAAAGGGAACACAATAAAGGTTATTAGTTGCCAATAATATAGAAATTTTACTTAAGTTCTAGGAGCAAACATGATAATTAAAACACTTATTAAAGCTAAACATCCTCCAATAAAGTCGTAGCGGTCTGGAGTTACCCCGTCTACTTTCCAACCCCAAAGCATTGCCATTGCGATAAACACGCCGCCATAAGCCGCGTACACTCTGCCAAAATTTGTTGGTTGGAGAGTTGCAATAACCCCATAGAAAGCTAAAGCAATTCCCCCCAATATGCCCAACCAGGACGGCTTACCTTCGCGCAACCACAACCAGATTAAGTAGCCGCCCCCAATTTCCAATAAACCAGCCCACAAAAAATACAGCAGGGACTTAATCATTTGATCGATTATTTAACAACATATAACTCAGTAAAATTACGCTAACGCTTTTAAGTAAACTCTTGTCATTAATTAAAGGTAAGTTTGTTGACCAAATTGGGCATGGGGCACAAAAGGCAGAGGTGCAAAAGGGCAGAGGGGCAGAGGGGCAACTTACGGCAACTTCTCCTCTCCTCCCCTGCTCCCTTATCCCTCCACTCCCCACTCCCCAGAATGTAGATAAGGCTCAAGGATGAAAGCACTATTACCTGACAACGAAGCCCAGAGAATCGAGGCAATTTTGCAGTATAAGATTCTCGATACGCCATCGGAAGCCACCTTTGATGATCTGACTCGTTTAGCCTCGTATATTTGTCAGACTCCTATAGCCTTAATTAGCTTAATTGATACAAATCGCCAATGGTTCAAGTCAAAAGTCGGTTTGGATGCCTCAGAAACGCACCGAGATTTCGCATTCTGTGCCCATGCCATTCTCCAGCCTGATATTTTTATCGTCCCTGATGCAAAAGATGACGAACGGTTTGCAACAAATCCACTGGTGACATCTGACCCAAATATTCGGTTTTATGCTGGTGTACCTTTAACTAACCCTGAAGGATACGCCCTCGGAACCCTGTGTGTAATTGACTACGTACCACGAGAACTTAATCCAGAACAAATAGAGGCTTTACGAACTTTAGGTCGTCAAGTCATCAAGCAACTGGAATTGCGCCGAAATTTAGCAAGTTTGGCACTTGTTACTAAGAAAAGCAACCAGCCACAGATGGTACGCAAGCAATTTTTTAAAAAGATTGCAGCAAGTTTTGGTTTGTCGTCGGTAATTTTAGTTCTGATTGGGGTGTTTTCTTATCAAAATACAAGAGTATTTACTAATTTTAATCGCAGTATAGTAAAACATACTTATAAAAAACTTAACAGCCTAGAGAAAATACTGTTCCAGGTAAAGGATGCTGAGATTGGACAACGTAGTTACATCTTCACTGGAGAAAAACTTTATCTAAAATCGTATCAAACAGCACTTAGTAATGTCGATCAAGAAATTGCCAATTTAAAGAATTTAACAGCAACTCAACCGAATCAACAAAAGCAGATTGCAACGCTTGAATTTCTGATAACGGCTAAACTTACTGAACTAAAACAGACTATCGACTTGCGGCAGAACAAGGGATTAGAGGCGGCGTTGCAAGTACTACTGAAAAATGATCGACAAAATCTCATGGATGATATCCGTAAGGCAATCAATGAGATGGAAAACGAGAATAGGGGACGAATTAGACAGCAGTCACAAGCAGCAAAGACTTGGACTCGGAACAC
The DNA here is from genome assembly GCF_034530835.1 of Nostoc sp. DedQUE12b. Classification (NCBI taxonomy): domain Bacteria; kingdom Bacillati; phylum Cyanobacteriota; class Cyanophyceae; order Nostocales; family Nostocaceae; genus Nostoc; species Nostoc sp. DedQUE12b. The sequence goes on from NZ_JAVRCI010000006.1 coordinate 128,742, forward strand.
AATTCTGATACTGGCGATCGCTATTTGCCTAAGTTTTATCGTTCTTGCTGTAGTCTACTACTTGATTTATCGTGAGGTTATAGAGCGGAAGAGGACAGAAGAAACCTTAAATCAACAACGCAACTTTATCTCAGCAGTCCTTGATACAGTCGGTGCTTTGGTAATAGTTCTTGATTCTCAAGGGCAAATCGTTCGTTTCAATCAAGCTTGTGAGCAAATGACTGGTTACTCCTTTGATGAAGTCAGAGGTAGGTGTTGCTGGAACTTGTTCCTCATTCCTGAAGAAGTGGAGCCGGTCAAAGCAGTTTTCGAGCAGATGCTATCTGGTCAATTATTCAATGAGTACGAAAATTATTGGGTAATGAAGAATGGTAGTCGGCGGCTGATTGCCTGGTCGAATACCAATTTAAAAGACTATGAGGGCTGTGTTGAGTACATTGTCGGTACTGGTATTGACATTACCGATGCCAAACGGACACAACAGCATCTGACTGCACAATATGCTGCAACCCGCGTTTTAGCGGAGTCTGCCACAATTAGCGAAGCTACTCGCCAAATATTGCAAGGAATCTGTGAGAGTTTGGCATGGGATTTGGGTGAAATTTGGATGATAGATGAGCAAGCAAATGTGCTGCATTTTCTCGATATCTGGCATAAAGCATCCCTTGAGATGCAAGAGTTTGAAATACTGAAGCGGCAAACTACCTTTGCACCCGGAATTGGACTACCTGGAAGGGTTTGGGCTAGTTCTGAATCGGTTTGGATTGCTGATATCGCTAAAATTAATTTCCCTAACTTCAAAATAGCTGCTCAAGTAGGACTACACGCAGCTTTTGGTTTTCCGATCCGCAGCGGTAACAAAATCCTCGGTGTCATTACCTGCTTCAACCGTGAAATCCAGCTCCTTGACGAAGATTTAGTAAAAACGATGAATTCTATCGGCGAGCAAGTGGGGCAATTTATCCAGCGTAAACAGGCTGAAGAAGAAATACAACGCCAAAATTTGCGATCGCAACTATTTACCGAAATCACCCTGAAGATTCGTCAGTCTTTGGACATCGAAGAAATTCTCCAAATCACTGTCGAAGAGGTACAAAAGATTCTCCAGACTGACCGAGTTTTAATCTATCAGCTGATGCCAGATCAGTCTGCAAATAACGTTATTGAAGCAGTAGTTTCTGGCTTACCAGCAATCAAAGAGCAAAACAACACCGCCCCCTACTTTGAAGCAGAATATCTGCAACAGTACTATTTACACCAGTACCGTCAAGGCAAGATTTTCGGACTGGATAACTTGGATCTCCTGGAAGTTGAACAAAGCCATCTGGAATTAATGCAACAGTTTGGGGTCAAAGTCAATTTGGTTGTGCCTATTCTTGTTAAAGAAGAACTTCGCGGTTTGCTCATAGTTCATCAATGTGACGATTCCCACCACTGGTCTAACTTTGAAACCGATCTTTTGCGGCAAATAGCCGACCAAGTAGGTATTGCTTTAACCCAAGCCCAACTATTAGCCGCAGAAACTCATCAGCGACAAGAACTTGAAATTGCCCGTCGCCAAGCCGAATTAGCTTCTCAGACGAAAAGTGCCTTTTTGGCAAATATCAGTCATGAAATTCGCACTCCGATGAATGCTGTATTGGGGATGACTAGTTTGGTGTTAGATACTCCTTTAGACGAAGAACAGCGAGATTTTATTGAAATAATTCGCAGTAGTGGAGACGCTCTTTTAAGTTTAATCAACGAAATTTTGGATCTTTCCAAACTTGAGGCTGGAGAGATGGCTCTCGAAACTCTCGATTTTGACCTATCCACTTGTGTAGAAGAAGTGGTGGAATTATTGGCTCCCTCAGCCCATAACAAGGGATTAGAAATTGCTGCAATAATCGATCGCAACGTCCCCACTCAACTCAAAGGAGATACTGGTAGGTTGCGGCAAATTTTGATGAACTTAATCAGCAACGCGATCAAGTTTACCGGCGCTGGCGAGGTATTAGTGCAAGCCGAATTGCGTACGCTTTCTCCGACTACAGCCACTATCCATTTTGCGATTACAGATACAGGTCTTGGCATTAGCCCTGAAGACCAACGCAAACTCTTTACACCATTTACCCAAGTGGATGCTTCGACCACTCGCAAGTATGGTGGTACAGGTTTAGGATTAGCCATCTGTAAACAACTTGTAACCTTGATGGGAGGAGCGATCGGGGTAGAAAGTCAGATGGACAAAGGATCTAAGTTTTGGTTTGAGTTGCTTTTTACCAAACAAGTTGAGCCTGTTGAGCCAAAATGCGAGCGCGGACTTTTGCAAAATCGCCGCTTATTGGTAGTGGATAACAACACTACTAATTATAAAATTATCGCCCATCAAGCTACTCATTGGGGAATGGAGGTAGATCGAGTTGACAGTATTGCTGCGGCCGTTAAAGTTATTCAGCAAGCTAGCGAGCAGGGTAAATCATATCATGTTGCCTTGGTTGATATGCAAATACCCCAAACAAATGGCATGACAATAAAAGAACAAATTCCAGCCAATTCTGCAATTGCTAAGATCCCTTTGATTATGCTCGCCTCTACTAATCAACGAGATGAAGTGCAACAGGCGCTCAAAATCGGATTTGCTACTTATTTATTCAAACCCATTAAGCCATTACGGCTCCTTGATGCCATCATAAATATTTTAGAAACTCAGCCGGAATCAGAAGAAGGGTGTAGAGGCAGGAAGCTAGAGGCTACAGAAGAAATTTCGAGTACAGAAACTCTAGGGATTCTGACTTCTTCCCCTAACCCCTCTCCTAAATCCAAGTTAAGAATTCTGTTAGCCGAAGATAATTTGGTGAATCAAAAAGTAGCGTTGAAGCAACTCCAGAGTTTGGGCTACAAAGCCGATGTCGTTGCTAATGGAAAAGAAGTTTTGCAGCTCTTAGAAAAAATTCCTTACGATTTGATTTTAATGGATTGCCAAATGCCAATTCTCGACGGTTTGGAAACCACAAAAGAAATTCATCGTTGGCAAGAAGATGCTTTTGCATTGGGTCATCGTCCTGTGGTGATTGCGATGACAGCTAATGTGATGAAAGAAGACGAACAAACTTGTCTAAATGCCGGAATGGATGACTATTTGAGTAAGCCAGTATTTAAAGAAAAATTGGCACAGACTTTAGAGCATTGGACAGGTGTGATCGTTTCACAGCAAGAGGCAGGTGTATATGAACAGACAGTTTCCACTGACTTAGCAATTGATTGGGAACACTTGCATCAGATATCGGGCAATGATGAAGAATTTGAATTAAATTTATTGCAAATATGCGTTGAAGATATTAAACCCCGTTTAGAGATAATTAAAGCAGCGATCGCCGCTGATGACTTTGGGCAAATAGCGCGAGAAACTCATCACCTTAAAGGTGCTAGTGCCAACATTGGAGCCACAGCTATGTACTTAGCAACTGACAAACTAGAACAACTAGCTAGCGATCGAAACCTTAAAGGTACTACTAATTTAATTTTAGAATTAGAAGAATTTGTCAACTGCATTCAATATTTTTTAATTAAAAACAAAGTCGTGAAGAAGGCAGGGAGCAGCCGATCACTAAGTGACTTGCCTTGACTTGTGGCGAGCATCTCGACTTACTTCAACTACGCTCAGTATAAGTCGCTCGATGAAGCCGGAGCCGAGGTAGCGAAGTCGAAAGGAATCGAAGTGAGGCAAGAGGTTGCTAATGCTGTCGGGCGATGGCTTTCATGAACACTACATCAAGGACAATTGCCCGATCCATCCCGACACTTGACATTATGTATTTTGCATATTACATTTGTAATATCAATAAAAACCTCCTCAAAAGCATTGCAATAATGCTTTCCTTGGGTCTGTAGCTCTAACGGTAGAGTTCCCAGATGTCACTTGTGCCCTGACAGAAAAAGCTTACATACTTGCTCAATGGTAGAGCGATCGTCTCTAAAACGATAAGTTGCAGGTTCAATTCCTGCGGTGTAACCACAGCTTTTTCAACTTGCATGAGGTGTGAGTGTAACTCTCACAGGGAGGGTATCGGTTCAATCCCGATCAGATCCACTAATACGAATTCGTAATTCGTAATTCGTAATTAAAACAGGAGGTGATTGGAATGGTTCATATTCGATTTGAAGGACGTTCTGTTGATGTGCCAAAAACACAATTGGGAATTGCAGCAGGGATGAACGATCTGGCGGTGAAAGAGCGCGTTGCTCGACATTTAGATGTGAATAGCGATCGCCTTTCTACTTACGTAATCGATCGCCGTCCTAGTGGCGATTTGATCGTCCGCCCTGAAGCTGTCTATGGTTAAATTTTTGAGTCATCCGTGTCCTAACAGAAGAAGCATACATACACATTCATAACGGCCCTAAGGTAGTAAAGTTCGAGCGATCGGACTAAGCGAAGCATGATTTCTAAGTCTCTTGCAGATTTAGCGTGCGTGCCCACTGCCAATATTTGGTAAGAGCGGCCGTAGCTGTAAAAATCTTCTTAAACTTGCACGGAATGATTTAAGACTCAATTCTGCGCCCTAACTTGTGAAGTCTACACACACTCCGGCAACGGAATGCAGGTACCCTGCGGGAACGCTACGCGAACGATTCCTGCCGCTCCCGCTAATGGGAGCGTAGCCAAACTGGTAAAGGCAATCGTGAAAACTGCTTTGCTAACTTGCGCGGAATTTCAATTATTTAAATCGTATTTATCTATAACCTTTACTCAATACTGAGGTGAGTTCAATGATGTTAGCTAACTCATGTTTAATAACAACTCAATTAGCACAACTGCATTTAAACAACGTGAGATATGAGCGAACATCGTTTGAGCGAAATTGTGATTGAGCGTCCTCGCGGTGGAAGGAGAATTAGCCTCAAAAAGGTGACTGGCTTTAAGAAGCAATTATACAAAATCACCCAGGATGCAATTCAGGATGGATTGTTGAATTCCTACCTGATTAAACCAATAAATAAATCTAAGTATCTTTCAGATCATCTCGGCCCCTTGCGTCGGTTTTTACGCTCAAAAGTCGGACAGCCTTGGAATGACGTTTACAGCCAATTGTGTCAACGATTAGATTCCAGCACAATGGCAGGACAGCATTTTATCGATCATGTGTGGGACTACGTTGAACGGCATGTGGAAATAATTGATGGTGGTTTTTATAGCAAGCCTTATCAAGGGTATCGAAATCAGCTAGATGGAAGCCATCGCGATCGCTTCTATATCCATCCTGAAACCGGAATTCTTTGTGCAGCCGAGAAAGTGCCTCGAAAGCAGAAGCTAAAGCAGGAACAAACTGATATTGTCATCATTGATAATTATCATCAATACCAGAAGCTAAACGAGATTTGGTATTTAATTACCTTTGAAGATTTTCCACCACCACCAACTGATTATGTGACGGATATTGTGAAAGGTATAATTCATCGTTCTGCCGCAATGTATAGAGGTCGAATGATTTACGCTGTTAGCAAACAGCAGTGTAACAAGAAAGAAATTTGATTTATTTTAAATCAACTTTCTAAAAACTAAAATTTTCACTTCGTGCCCTAACTGGAGAAGCTTACATACTAGCCGAATGGTACAGGCACTTGACTCTAGATCAAGCGATTACGGGTTCAAATCCCGTGTGTGAATCAACAGCTTTTTTGACTTGCACGAGGTGATCTTATTTCATTTCAATATGGAGGTGAGAAGGATGAAGAAGATTAATTCTTTCAACATCGAGCCTGAAGATTTCGACGATTTCTGCTTTTGAACCATCGAGCAAACGTCGTCGTGGCTACCCATCTGAAAAAGCTGTTAAACGTGGCAATCGCCTTGTTCATGGCGACAAGGAACTACAAGAAAAGCTTGGTAACAATGACCTTTGTCTTTGTGGTTCTGGTCGCTGCTTTCAAAAACTGCTGTCGCAATAGCGGCAGATATGATGGCAGCTTACGCAGCTACTACTTTTAGGGAGTAGTACCAACGATTTCGATACTTACATCAAATTTCTAATTGGCAGTTGTTGCCGCGCCCCGATCGCAGAAGCTTACATAACTCGGCACAAGTTATACACAATGCTTCTACAACTTGCGCGGTGATATCGCCTCGCGTGCAACATCTGCCTCCTTCAATTTTAGATTTTGGATTTTCGATTGCAATCCAAAATCGTAAATCCAAAATTATTAAAGGAGGTTCCCATGAATACCGCAGAACGTGACTTGCGTTTAGAAATGCTCAACAGTTTGCTGACAACTCCTCACCGCAAACTTGAGCAAGTCACAGAAATTCATCAGTTAATTGTTGAACTCGATCCCATCTTCTACGGACATCTGGCAGTCTGGTATCAGCATCATGGTGATGTCCGTGACCACAAAGAAGTGTTTCTTGCTTACTTATTAACTAGCAATTTAACTGAACACCGAGATGCTGGATTTATGATGCTGCAAGAGTTTCCACCCTATCAGGTGGCTCGTGTGGTGGACTTCATGAAGCAGCAGCAAAACAAGCTACCTCGTTCGGCTCGGACTGCGGTACGGCGTTACTTAAAGACACGGGAGAGTAATCCGGCTCTGTTTGATCGCGCCGCTTTGCGAGGTCGTAAGGCTATGAAGCACTTATATGCTTCACTGCACATCAAACCAAATGAGCGGGCAAATGCGATTCTGTTTGGTGGTACTCCTCCAGAGGGTTCCTTAGCAAATGTGCTGAAGCAGCTTGCGAAGGCTGAAAATGCCGCAGAACAGGCACGGCTGATTGTGGAGTTCAAAATTCCATACACGATCGCAATTGGTGCAATCAAGCAACTCACACCAGTTGTATTGGTGGCGTTGATCAATAGCATGTCTCCCCAAGAAGCGATCAACAACCTCAAGTCTCTCCAGACTAGAGGTGCAATGGATCACCCAGAAGTTAAAAAGCTGATTGATTCCAAGCTGGAATTAGCGTATAAGAGTGGGCGTGTCTCAGCATTCAAAGCACAGATTGCAACAGACGCAGGAGATTTTGACGCAGACACCGTTGCTCGACTGGAAAAGGTGACAAACGAGCAGGTGAAACGGCGTGGTGCGATCGCTCGTCCAACTGCTTTATTGGTGGACAAGTCTGGTTCAATGGAAAATGCGATCGCGACGGGTTTGCAACTCGCTGCCCTAATCTCTGGTATCACTCAGGCAGAACTGTTTGTCTACGCTTTCGACACCATTCCTTACGCTGTTACGGCAAAGGGCAAGGAGTTGACTGACTGGGAGCGTGCCTTCCAGCACATCAATGCAGGTGGTGGCACTAGCATCGGTTGTGCATTGGAAGCAATGCGGAAGAAGAAACAGGTAGTTGACCAGATAATTTTGGTGACGGATGAGGGCGAAAATGCTGCTCCTTATTTCGGTGAAGTCTACAAGAACTACTGCCGGGAGTTGGCGATAATGCCCAATGTGGTGATTGTCCGCGTGGGTACTCATTACAACTGGGTAGAGAGTCAACTGAAGCAGCAGCAAGCACCTGTAGATACGTTCACTTTTGCGGGTGACTACTACAGTTTGCCGAACATCGTCCCACTGTTAACGCGCCCCTCTCGTCTGGATTTGCTGATGGAGATTTTGGATATGCCGTTGCCTGTGCGGGATGATAAGTAGGTTCTAAAGTATGACAATGCTTATTATCATAAATAGTAAGCATTGAATTTTTTCAATGTTACCTACTTGCACTTTTTTCAAGCCAAGCAACTAAATAAGAAATATTTGAAAACTCTAAAAACTCTTCTCAGTTTGAGTTTACCTGTTGGGATTTTGGCAACACAAAGAGCTTTATTGCCTTTGAGTCGCGATCGCCAGCCTTGTACCAGGAACTTTTCGCACCTTATCCATTACACTTACCGCCAGTCCCATATTTGCTTTTTCATCGGCATTAATCACTACTAATACATTTTGATTACTGCCAACTAAAGTACGTATTTTTTCTGTCATAGCATCAAAAGTAGTTGGTTGGCGATTTAAGCTTACTTCTCCTTGTGAGTTGATCGTAACTGTAATTTTCTGTGGGGTTTGTGATTGTTGTCCAGTGCTAGCTTTAGGTAAATTTACTGGCAGCCCTTCGGAATTAGTTAAAAACAAAGTCGAGATAACAAAAAACGTCAAAAGAGTGAAAACTACATCAAGTAATGGCACAATGTTAATTTGTGCCGGAATATTAGGTTCTTTGGGTAACTTCATAAGCTTTTTCTGTTGGTTGAAAACGACGAAGGTAGATTAGTTCTAAGTGTCCGCCATACTCCTCAATACGTTCTATTTCTCTGTTGTATAAGCCTCTAAAAATACTGGCAAATGTGAGTGTCATAATACCTACTAACAATCCGAATGAAGTAGCTATTAAATCTTCACTAATACCTGCCGTCAAACCAGCTTTATTGGTAGCACCAAGATTACCAATATTTAAAGATGCAAAAGTTGTCATCAACCCAAATATTGTTCCCTGAAGACCAAGTAAAGGTGCAAGTCCAACAATTGTGTCAAAAATATGATTAAAACGCTTAAGTAACGACATCTCAACTTTGGCTTCAGTTTCCAATGCCAAACGAAACTCTTCTGGAGTCGGGTTCTCAAGTTCTAAAGTAAAAATAAAAATGCGGGCTATGGGTAAATCAATATTTTTTCGTAGTTTTTCTATAGCGCCAACTACATTATTTAAACGGTACAAATTCAAAACATCTCGTGCTACACGCTGTTGACGATTATAAATTTTCCACCAAAAGATTGTACGCTCGGCAGCTAAAGCTATTGCCAAAATCGAGCAGAAGAGCAGAGGCCACATGACAGCACCGCCTGCTTCAAACAATTCACGTATTCCACCTAGTTCCATCTAGTCCCTTTAAATTTATGCAAATAACTCAAGAACAATTATCAATAAAATACCATGCTGTTGAGATAATTTGTCAATATTTGTTCAAATTATACATATTCTAAAGTTCGGTGAAGTCTATAGAACTTATGCATTGACAAAGACAGCCAACTGTGAATTACCTCTCGTTACAAGGCTCTGCCTCTTATCAAACAAGTAGGCAGTAGCCCACCTTGATTGCATTCCCAGGCACAGCCTGGGAACGAGTCAGGGTAAGACTTTTAGTTTAACAGGCTAACTCTTCACATAATGGTCAATGTGTAAAGTGCGTAAGTCCTAGAAACTGCCAAGTTTATGCATATATCTATGAGACCATTTATAAAATAAATCTTACCGATTGACTGTCTGCGGCGATCGCTCTACTCCAAAATCCCTATTTTCATCTCTTCTAATTTTATGTAGTGTGTTGTATTATATTAATATCCTGCGTGCCCCAACTCTTGGAGCCTACATACTAGTACGAGAGGAAAAGTAACACTGTCAAATACAGTGGGCGTGTGTGAACGGGGAGTGCGAAGAACCTGGGAGGTAGGCTTAAAAGTAGCCATCCTTGAAAGAGTGTGCAACAACTCACCAGCGGAGTCCCTCTAGTAACTGAGAACACGCAATGCTCCACCAACTTGCACGCAGAATTATATTAATTCGTAATTAAGAAAGTTAGATTTCATCACGGTTTCTAGGGTTGCATTGGTAGCCTTCTTTTTGAAAATTAGTATTAGTTATGACTAACATATTTAAGCTAATCAACCAAATTGCGATCGCACAAGCACAATTGTCTACAACCCAATTCCTCGCGCCCTGTGTCAAAGGTGGACGAGTTCGCACACGGGTAGCCGGGATGATCTACACCTTCAGTCCAAAGCCTAGTAAATTTGAGGGTTGGGGCATCTTTCAGGCTGTGGATGAAAAAACAGCAACGGTTGTAGAAGAAGCAGACTTGCCCCAGATTACAGAATATCTGCAACACTTTCCCCAAATACGACTGCGGTTAGCACATCAACTGCAAAAACAAACTTGGTTAGCATACCCTGTAAATGAAGTAGATATGCGTCAACGGTTGAAGATAGTTAAGCCGATCGCAGTCCACTTAGTTACCGAGGGCGTTACCTTTGAGCAAATTATTGCCCGTTGGAATGGACAGTCTTGCTGGTTTGAGGAAGTAGATCGCCGTACCGATCCGGCAATTTCTGAAACTCTGCAATCTGCTGTTAAGCAACTCACTTCTGCTGAGGAATTACAGTTTAAGGGTATTACTCCAGAAATCCGCACAGTGTATGAATTAGCAACGCGGCGCATTGAAGGCTTTACTCAACCCCAACAGGATGAAAAGCGACTGAAAAAGGCATTGCAAATGGGTGGCGGTGAATTAAATCAATTCCACGATCGCGGCGATTATTGGACAGTCGATTGGACAACCGCTGATGGTGTTCGCCACACCAGTGCGATCGCTAAAACTGACTTGACTGTTGTCAGTTCTGGCATTTGTCTGAGTGGACGCGATCGCGATTTTGACTTGCAATCCTTAGTGGGTGTCATGGAAAAACAAGAGTGGTGAGGACAATGAGTATCTTTTTTCACGAACAGCTTTACCGCAGCAATACTGTGATGGCAAAGCTAAAGAGCTATCCTGTAACCATTTGTGGCGCTGGAGCATTAGGAGCTAACATCGCGGAAAACTTAGCTCGGTCTGGTTTTGATAAACTTACAGTAATAGATCGCGATCGCATTGAGGAGCGTAACCTTTCGACTCAGCCTTATTACCGTTCCGATGTTGGAGCGTTCAAAGCGAAAATTTTGGCAAACAATTTATATCGAGCAATTGGTACTAAAGTTGATGCCAAAACAAAGGAGTTGACATCAGCAAATACAAATCAATTACTTCAAGACAGCCAGCTAATTATCGATGTCTTTGACAATAGCGTGGCACGTCAAGCAGTGAAAGATTATGCTGAGAAATTAAGCGTACCCTGCCTTCATGCTGGACTATCAGCAGATTATGCAGAAGTGATTTGGAATGACGTTTATCGCGTTCCTTCTGAGGTTAATGATGATGTCTGTGATTATCCCCTGACACGAAACTTAGTAATGTTAACCGTAGCTGTGGCGTGTGAAGCGATCGTTTCATTTGTTGCCACAGGAGAACAGCGTAACTTCAGTATCACGCAGAAGGATCTGACTGTTCAATCTCTGTTTTTGTAGAAGGTACTTGTCCCGCTGCCACGCTCGTGGCTGAAAATGAAAAATGTTTAAGTTTAGCGATCCCCATCTCGCAATTGCTGATACCAATTCACGAAATTACTGATACAAATCACTTCCTCTGCTTTCTATGCTCCCCTGCTCCTCTGCTCCTCTGCTCCTTTACTCCCTACTCCCCTATATTCAGCAATTTCGCCATCGCCAACCGTTGCAGTTTACCGGTAGCACCACGAGGTAGTCGATCTAAAATGTGAATTTGCCTGGGAACTTTGAAGTCTGCCAGCATAGTTGCACAGTGAGCTAAAAGTTCTTTTTCACCAACTTCTGCTTTCAGAACCACAGCCGCGTGGATATCTTCTCCTAAAGATTTGTGGGGGACGGCAAAGGCTAAGGCTTCGGCGACGGCGGGATGGCGTAGCAAGACATCATCCACTTCTAAAGGAGAAATCTTTTCCCCACCCCGGTTAATCAATTCTTTAATCCGTCCAGTTAAGCGGAGGTAGCCGTCTGCGTCAACTGCACCTTGATCTCCTGTACGGAACCAACCGTTCACAAAAGCAGTGGCGTTAGCTTCTGGATTGTTTTCGTAGCCATCTATAACATTGGGTGCTTTTACCACCACCTCGCCCAAGCTTTCCTTAGATAATAGGTTGCCTTCAGAGTCCATAATGCCCACTTCCACACCGAAGCCATAACCTACAGTACCTGGTTTCCTAACTTTTGGCGGTAGGGGATTGGTGGTCATTAAGTGAGATGCTTCAGTCATACTGTAAGATTCCACTACAGGAACATTAAGAGTTGCCTCTAGCTGTTCAATGATAATCGGCGGCAAGGAAGCGCTACTAGAGCGAATGAAACGAAAGCGGTTAGCTTTGACAATTTCTATGTTGCGGTTAGCACGCGCCAAAATTGTCTGGTGCATGGTTGGCGCTGCGGAGTACCAGGTAGGTTTGTAGATATCTACCAGTTTCCAAAACTCCAAGGCATTAAAACCATTGGGACAAACTAATGTACCACCCGAAGCCAGAGTTGCCAGCAAACAGCCCACCAATCCGTGAACATGGAACAAGGGCATTAGGCAAAGTGTAGTATCAGCTGCTGTGAGTGAGTAAGCACTAATCAGGTTGCCGGCTGAAGCGATTAAGTTGCGATGACGAATCGGCACACGCTTGGGACGACTGGTAGTGCCGCTAGTGTGGAGAATCATCGCTATATCATCAGCGTTAGGGGCTATGGGATTCGCAGATTCTGCTGGTTCTAAACCTGTTTTGACTGATTCAAAGCTTAATGTGCCGTCAGTATTTATCTTGGCATTAATCAGTATCATGTCAGGTGTGACACTAGCAATGGCTGCTTCTGACCCCTCAAACAACGTAATCAGTGCTTTTGCTTGGGTATCTTGATAGTAAAAGGCAAATTCTTCTTGTTTGTATTTGGGATTTAAGGGTGCAGCAGTGCCACATAGGGCAGCAGCCAAAAAGCTAATCGCCATTGGTGAACCGTTAGTCATGGCAATGGCAATGCGTTCTCCCCGTTTCAATCCAAAGCTGTTGAGTTGAGATACCAGTCCAATAACATTCTCGCGTAATTGCTTATAGGTTAGCGATCGCCCTTCAGGGGTAACTAAAGCTGGATGATTGTCTTCCCCTACTAAAAGCTCAAATAAATTCATTAGTTTTTCTTACTTGTAAATACATGATTTAGCTTAAACAAAAAATTGTTACTTAGCTTTGAGTTATCAGAGAATGCTAAAATGCTGTTATTAGCAACAATGTTTTAAATATCTTCATAACAATCCCTATGGCAGAATTTTGTTATGGAGATCATCTTGTAAAATCATAAAAGTGTACATTGAATAAATTTGTGGATCTGCGATCAAGCATTTTGATAGTTAGTACCATTAGCTTTCAAAATGCTCTTTGAGTAAACCTTTGAATATAAACTAAAAGAAATTCGTTCAATAGTTTATATAAATAGCCGTATACTCAATTTCCAAAACATATTAATAGCAATTATGAGTTTCATAAAAATTACTATGTTGGGCGAAAGCTTGGAGCGCCAAGGTGGAATAGTTTCTGTGGAAAAGCTCATTCTTGAAGAAACTACCTCTGATATTAAAATTAAACACATTACTACTTTACCGAATGGTTCTACTGTCCATAAAGTGTTAGTGTTTTTGCAGGCAATAGGTGAGTTGTTTTGGAATTTATTAAACCAAAGACCTGACCTAATTCACATCCATGTTTCAGATAGAGGTAGCGCTTTTCGTCATTCAATCACTACTCTGATTGGTTGGCTATTTCAAAAACCAGTAATAATTCATACTCATAGTGCTGATTTTCATTTGTTTTACTCTAAACTACCTCAATTGCTTAAGCAGTGGTTAAGTTGGTCGTTTTGTAAATGTACCCGTTTCATTGTTTTATCAGATAGCTGGAAAAATTTTTACATTGAGAATCTTGGCTTGAAATCAGAACAAATTATTGTTCTGCCTAACCCAGTAAAAATTCCTGCACAAGTTCCACAGCGGATAGATTCCAAACAGATATTTTTCTTATTTTTAGGGCGCATTGGTGAGCGCAAAGGTACTTTTGATTTAATTAAAGCATTTGCTTCTATGTCTGTTGCTCAACAAAGCCAAGCCAAGTTAGTTATAGCGGGGGATGGAAATGTAGAACAAGCTCGTAGTTTGCTCCCAACTCTAAATCTTATTGACTATATCACTATTCTTGATTGGGTAGATAAAGAAAAACGCGACGATCTTTTAACTAAAGCTGATGTCTTTGTGTTACCTTCCTACAACGAAGGTCTGCCTATGGCACTACTAGAAGCAATGAGTTGGGGTTTGGCAGTTATCACGACCCCAGTAGGAGGAATACCCGAAATAGTTACTCAAAATCAGAATGGTTTATTAGTTAATCCGGGGAATATTCAACAATTGTCAGAGGCAATGCAATCCTTAATTGCAGACGAAAATCTGAGAATATCTTTGGGAAATAATGCACGAGTCAGAGTTAAACACTTGGACATAAACAATTATCTTACATCTTTAAGATGCATTTATACAGCAGCTATCAATTTAGAATCATCTTGATAAAAATAGGTTGAACTGACCTACGCTATGTATTAAATACCAATCTTAAAAACGACGTAATTCTTTCTGCATAAGGATAATAGGCGTTGAAAAGGCATGGATTGAATATTAGGAAAAGTCAAGGTAATGATAAATGATAAAGGTATTATTCTTTTGTCGTTGGTAATTATTCTAAACTTGGTATACTGGCTAATAAGTGAGATAGGTGCAGAAATGAAAACTTTTCCTGAAGTGAAATTATTTGATACAAGATTCCATAAAGTTAAAGTACAAGAATTAGTTGATTATTTAATAGAAGCAGCAAAAATTCCCAAAAAGACAGTTGTAGGACATGTGAATGTCAGAGCAATGAATTTCGCTTATGAAAAGTCTTGGTATCGAGATTTTTTGAATAAGGCTGATTTAGTATTTTGTGACGGTTTTGGTGTCATCGTAGGAGCTAGATTCAATGGTTATTCAATGCAATCCGCACATCGAATGACAGCACCAGATTACATAGAAGATTTAGCATTAAAATGTGAAAAAGAAAACCTTTCTTTATTTTTGTTAGCTGGAAAACCTGGCGTAGTAGATAAGGCAATTACTAAGTTAAGAGCAATTGCGCCTAATTTACGCGTACAGGGACATCATGGTTATTTTGATAAATCAGGAAAAGAGAATGATTTGGTAATAAAAAAAATTAATAAATTCCAACCAGATATTTTATATATTGGTTTTGGGATGCCATTACAGGAACGCTGGATTTTAGATAACTTCAATAAAATTGAAACTACTGTATTTTTACCTTTAGGTGCTTGTTTAGATTTTTATACTGACTCTATATATCGCGGCCCGCGTTGGCTGACTGATAATGGTCTGGAGTGGTTAACACGCTTAATTACTGAACCTACGCGTCTAGCAGACCGTTATATTGTAGGCATTCCATTATTTTTTTATCGTGTAGTTAAAGAGCGAATCACTCAAGGAATGATAACAAATCGCTAAATAAATTTTGAAAAAATTTTGCATTTGTTATAACCATGACTGTTCAAAAGTGGCCAATTGTTTCCCCTATCTCTGCTGCCAAGACTAGAATTAGAATTGATGTGACATTCTCCTAGTAGCCAAAGTGCCAGACTCTCTGCCATTAAGCGATCGCTATCTTGCCTTAATCGATGAAATTGTCGAAACCACCCTCAAGGGCAAAATTAGCTCTGTAGAACAGGTGTACCAAATGCTGCTTAAAGGGATTACTTCCGGTACAGGGGAAGTCTTTGAGCTAGCTTTGAGCGATCGCCTGAATTCCCTCCAAAGTCAAGTAGATACCGAAAAAGACGAACTCAAGAAAGCCAAGGCGACTCGCAGTTTGAGAGCCATTAAAACGATTCAAAGTCAATGGCAACGCTGGCAAGAGCAAAACAAAGCCACAGAAGCGATCGCCTTTGCAGCGACAGAAATCACCACAGCACCTGCTGCCGAGCGTCTAGCGACATTTATCCGGGTTACTGACCCGAATCAGAAGTATCCGCTAAATTTACAACAGTTACAGCAGTTATCAAAGGCATTGCAGCAATTTGCTCAAGCAGATGCTGATTTACAACAATTTTCCGAAGGGATTACCCGTGGTTTAGCTTCTTGGCAGCGATTGCAAGACAACTTGCTCAGTTGGATGTACGAGCAAAAAGAATCTTTAGGATTTGGCGGCGTACCGGGAGAAAGTGGCCCTTGGGCAAGTTGGGCTAAACAACTCAATAGTGAGTTACCCAAAACACTACTTCGCACCTTAGCTAGGGAAGAATCCGCAATAGAGTTTGCCGAGCGACAGCGTGGTATTACCCTCAGAGATTGGGTGGAAATGTCATTGATTTTACAGTTTTTGCAACGGGGACTAATTAACTGGTTTGACCAACAAGCTTACGATGTTAAAGCGGGGCCAAAGTTGTCCATTTCCACTTTTTTGACCTTTGCAGTGATTTGGAGTCAATTAGCAAGTGGTTTTAGAAGTATTGGGACAATATACAGCGATGCCTGTTCTCAAATCATGCTCCAGATTTTGCGAACCTTTGCCCAGCGCCCATATTTTCCCTTTTATGGCGGGATTTTTGCCTCTTTTACTGGCACCTATTTACGAGATGCCCTAGATTATTTGGATGAACCGCTACGACGAGGCGAGGGAACTCAGGAAAAGGCGCGGATTTTGACCCTTTTAGGCTATTCTCAGCGTGCTTTGGGACAATACCAGCGCTCAATTGATTTTCATCAGCAAGCGCTAGAGATAGCCAGAAATGCAGGCGATCGCACCTGTGAAATTGCCAATCTCAATCACCTCAGCCGTACCTACGTGCAACAGCAAAATTATGCTGAGGCAATTAACTACAGTCAGCGAGCATTAATACTAAGTCGGCAAGCAGGCGATAGGACAGGAGAAGCAAACGCGCTAGTAAATTTAGGTTACAGCGAAGTTATGCAAGCTCAGGAATTAGAAAACCTAGAACCCGAAACCTATGAAGCCGCAATTAACTATTTGGAACAAGGTTTAAAATTATCAGAAAAATTAGGCGATCTTCAAAGTAAAGCTTTATGTGTCAGCAGCTTAGGAATTGCCTATCTAGTAATTGGAGAACACCAAACTGCAATTAAATATCTTGAAGATGGTTTTAAAACAGCACAAGTTTCCGGTGATTTGTATCTCCAAGGGCGGAACTTAGCTTATTTAGCAGAAGCTTATTATCATCTGCAAAATTCTGAAAAAACTGTTTACACAGGTTGCTTGGGAATGTATCTTTTAGAACAAATTGCTTCTAGTGAGTGGCGTCAAGCAGCAGGGTTACTGACAATTTTACAAGGACAAATCGGGACAGAAGCTTTCCAAAAGTTCTTACAGCAACATCGCCCGAAAATTATTGCGGTTATCGGTGTAGATGGGTACGATCACATTCCGCAATTGTTAGAAGAATATAAGGGAGATATGTAATACTAATTTTATGTAAAGCTGCGCTTTATTCAAGTAGGGGCAATTCATGAATTGCCCTACCTAAAAATCAAGATTTCGGCTATTGTTTGGGTAAGTTTTGGTTATGCTGCCGTTGCCTTCGCAATTTTTGCAAGCAATCGCAGCGCCTCATTAACAGAAGCCGAATCTCGAAAGATTTCTGCCACATCTGGATCAAGAACCACAACATTACTCGATTGCATATACGCTTCGTAATACTTGCCACGGACACCACCTGAAAAATCATATTCAGGTTTCATCTCTTCATTAACGGTCATTTCAGGTTCCTGACTCATAGCTTCTTTTCTCCTGTCGAGTGGCTAAACGAGCACTGATCAAACGCACTTCAGCTTCTCGCTCTGTGTGGGATACAACCAAAAGACGTTGTGACCTTGATAAACCTGTAGTCAGAAGACGAAATTCGCCTACTGAGTGATCAGGATCTGGAATTGTGATGGCTAGTGGATCTCCGAAAACCGTAACAGCTTCTTCAAAAGACACACTATGCTTTTCGGCATTACTAACTGCTTTGTTTGCATCCCACTGAAATTTCATGAGTCTATTGTACTCTCAAGTAGAGCCATACCCGAATTTTCGGCAGATTCCTCCAACCGAATTCTTAGACCGCTTTTCTTCGCTTATCAACTTTGTGCAGCGCTCAGGTTTTTTATTAACATCTCCACCTAACATTTTCAGTTAGAGTATTAAAATGAAATTTTATGAATATTATTCTAGGTAACAATGCCCTAAAAAATGATAAGTAGGTTGGCATAATAAAACCAAACTATGTAAACAAAGATAAACTAGGTTAAAGCTCTCTTGCTTCTTGCTTTATTCAACTACAATTTTTGACGCAGACCTACTTAGAATAAGTTACTCAATACTCAAAGAAGTCCTGCTGATTCATATAATCGTTTGAGCATTGCTGAAATCTTCGTACCATAATCCAAATCTGCTGACCATCGCCCTGATAGCTGATCGATTAATGGCGCAATCCCGCGTGTAACAAAGCGAAACCTTGGATCTACTACTTCTTGCACCAAAGGTTCTAAACTGGCGTAAGCTTTCAAATGTTGGATGTGCGCCCTGACTCCAATTCTGGCACTTGGAAAAGACGCAGCCTCCGAACCACCACCGATCGCACCTAAGCCTGCAAAGTTATTTTGCTCAGGTCTAATATCACCACCAAACCGTAAAAATCCAGTTTCTACACACATTTGGCAAAAGGCAATATCATAGTTTACTCCTTCTATACCTGCTTCTTCCCGATAAAGTTTTGGGATGTCAGGAAACTTTACTAAAGCATTTTCATTATTGTTTCTTAGAAATAATTGTAACTGTACTTCGGAAGTATTACCGTTCGACATTAACCGCTCAAATTGGCCAGGGCAAACCACCAAATTCGATCGCAAGCTGACAGTACGAGTTGCCGCATCCCAATTAACTGCAACATTAAAATCTCGCAGTTCAATCGCTTTAACATAAACTACTTTGCGATAGGTAATCCGATTGACATTAGCTGCTTTTGAAAGGTCAATTCTTAGACGGTCTACTAAATCGATGGGAATGTAAGCATTACCATTAACTAGCACTCCTTGTTCCGAGTAACTTTGTCCATTAATATTGATATTAATTGGCGGATAATTTGCTTCTATCGGAGTTCCTGGAGTGGGGTCAATTACACGACTCCAAGTTACCAATCCATCGACAATTCCCAAAGCAAAATCGCGGCGACGAGTTTGCAGCAAAGCCCGATCCTCTGGATTGCTGAGAAACCCTACTTGCATCACCAAAGCTGGCAGCGTTGTCTGGCGACAGAATGCTAAACTACCCAATCCACTATCTGTATCTGGCTTGACTCCCCGATTCGGTAATTGGGGTACGCGGCGCAACAATCCCACTAGTAACTGTTCAGCATTGCTCTTGCGATCGCTATTATTAGCAATGTAGAAAACGCTAGCCCCACGCACAGAAGGGCTATTAGCCGCATTAGCTGCAATTTCTAGGGCGACATCACCCCGGCGGCCGCGGGAATTGATCCAGGTGATAGTTTGGGTGGCACTCAAGTCATCAGGAACCGCTAAAATTTCCAAACTCCGCGCTCTCAGTTCCGTGACAATCAAATCTCGCAGCAGAATCATTTCTTTTGCTTCACTTGTACCACCTGCGATCGCACCTCGATCTATTCCTCCTGCTTCTTTGCCTCCATGAGCTGCTGATATAAAAATACGCCCCATTTTCAGTATTTCCTCTGGTAAAATTAAGTCTAAGCAATTGTATACATCATTCTTGGTGTGGCAACAAGAATATAATAGCTATCAGAAGTCATTTGTCCTTTGTCCTTTGTCCTTTTTTCAAAGTTAATGCCCAACGACCAATGACTAATGACCAATGACTAATGACTAATGACAAAGCCATGCAAATTCCCCGCTTGCACCCAGACACTATTGAGGAAGTTAAACTACGGGCTGATATTGTAGATGTAGTCTCGGAATACGTAGTTTTACGCAAACGCGGGAAAGATTTCGTCGGTTTGTGTCCCTTCCATGATGAAAAATCTCCCAGTTTCACCGTCAGCCAGACCAAGCAAATGTACTATTGCTTTGGCTGTCAAGCCGGGGGAAATGCCATTAAGTTTGTCATGGAGTTGGGAAAGCGTTCTTTTGCTGACGTGGTGCTGGATTTAGCGCGGCGTTACCAAGTACCTGTGCAAACTCTAGAACCCGAACAACGCCAAGAATTACAGCGTCAGCTATCTTTGCGCGAGCAGTTATATGAAGTTCTCGCTTCCTCCGCACAATTTTATCAACACGCCTTAAGACAATCTCAAGGGCAAAAAGCATTTCAATATTTGCAATCTAACCGCCAATTCAAAGAAGAAACTATACAGCAATTTGGTTTAGGTTATGCTCCCGCAGGTTGGGAAACTCTCTATCGTTATTTAGTGGATGATAAACATTACCCAGTGCAAATACTGGAAAAAGCGGGATTAATTAAGCCACGCCGAGAAGGTGGTGGGTATTATGATGTATTTCGCGATCGCTTGATGATTCCCATCCGCGATGTTCAAGGACGCGTCATTGCTTTTGGTGGTAGAACCCTGACTGATGAACAACCTAAATATCTGAATTCACCAGAAACCGAACTTTTTAGTAAAGGTAAAACATTATTTGCCCTCGATCAAGCCAAAGATGGGATTTCTCAACTCGATCAAGCGGTGGTAGTGGAGGGATATTTTGATGCGATCGCTCTCCACGCTGCTGGTATTAATAACGCTATCGCCTCACTAGGTACAGCTTTAAGCTTAGAACAAGTCCGGTTAATATTACGCTACACCGAATCGAAACAATTAATACTCAACTTTGATGCTGATAAAGCCGGAACCAATGCTGCTGAACGGGCGATTGGTGAAATTGCCGAACTGGCATACAAGGGCGAAGTTCAGCTAAAAATTCTCAATTTACCCGATGGTAAAGATGCTGATGAATATTTGCATAGTCACACTCCAGAAGATTATGGAGAACTGCTAAAAAATGCGCCACTTTGGCTAGACTGGCAGATTCAGCAAATTATTCAAGACCGAGACTTAAAACAGGCTACCGATTTTCAGCAAGTAACTCAGCAAATAGTCAAATTACTTAAGAATATAGTTAACAGCGATACACGAAATTATTATGTTTCCTACTGTGCAGAAATACTCAGCTTGGGAGATACCAGACTTATACCCTTAAGAGTCGAAAATCTGCTAACTCAAATTGCTCCGGCTGCGGCGACATATTCTAAGCCGATATCAGCGAAGAAAGCATGGGGAGCTAGTAAATCCCGACTCCCCATTACTTCGGCTTCTCTTCGAGACGCTACGCGAACGCTCAGTACAAGTTCCAACTCCCCACTCCCGACAGAACGCAGCCTTTTAGAACACGCAGAGGCGTTATTATTGCGAATTTACTTGCATTGTCCCGAACAGCGTCAAATGATTGTTGACGAACTAGAGGAGCGAGATTTGCAATTTAGCCTTTCCCATCATCGATTTTTATGGCAACAGATTTTAGATATTTCATCGGGTGATGGAGAGACGAAAAATTTTGTGTCTCTACCAAATTTAATTTCCCGCCTCCAAGACCGGTTCTTAGAATTTGACAGCGAGATCGGGTTAATTTCCCATTTATTTCATGTGGATGAAAAAAACCAGAAAGAAATACTGCGGACTCCGCAAGTAGTTCAAGCTGCGATCGCTTGTATGGATTTAGTGATGCTTGAAAAACGCTATCGTCACTTTTTGGAATTATGGCAACAAACCGATCCAGAAGCGGAACCAGAGCGGTATCAATATTATTATCAGGCTTTCTACGCTGAAAAAATCAAGCTTCAACAAATAGACCGACAACGGTTATTTTCCATCACAGAGTTGTTGTAGTTTTGCACTCACGCTCAACCTAAATCTTGATTAGTAAGGGTACAAGGCCTTCATAGGTAGTCAACTTAAGCCGAAAACTATATCAGACAGGTGTTTTGCAAATCCCTCACGCCCTCATCCCCTAATATCATGTTCGCATAATTAGTTATGATTTCCACAGTCATTACACCCCACACGCCAGATGCTCCACTTGGGGAGACCCCAAGACCGCACTGGCTCCCCTTAATCCCCTCCCCGCTCTTCGGGAGGGGAGACGAAGCGTAGCTTTGGCGGGGTGGGGTTCTTCGGGTTTAATAAGTAATCAAGCGAACATGATGTAACCCCTTCTCCCAAGGGAGAAGGGGAATTGAATGTCTAGCTCCCCTCTCACGGATGGGAGAGGGGGGTGAGGGCAAAACCTTGTCACAAGCGGGTTTAGCGTTAAGTTGACACCTATAGCAAGGCCTTGCACCCCTACGACAGCTGTAGTTCAAATACATGAAAACTGCTGTAATAATATTGACAAAATTTTACCTTTGCGGTTAAAGCTAGCCCTGCTACCTCTAAAGGGGTTGTATCCCTAGCAAAGTTGGTAAATCTAGAGAGGCGAGGTGTTGATAAGCTCGATCTATGACCCGCTTACCTCTCAGAAATCCTGTATTAGCTCCAGGACAAATATACTGGAGAGTTTCTGGTGTAAAACGTTCTAACAACAATCGAAGGCTCTGAATTTGCCTTGGCCAGTGAAAGGTTTTAGCTGTCCGCAATGGTACTGGTTGACTATGCTGGTTAGGGAGTAAATGGCGACCAGAAAATAATATACCTCCAAGTTTGCTGTAGTATAGACAAGATGAGCCGGGAGAATGCCCTGGTGTCCAAATTACTTGTGTTGCGGCATCAAGAGTAAATTCTTGCCTAAAGGTAGTTACGGTTAAGCCTGGTAATAAATAAGCTTCTTGCTCTTGAATCAGCACCTCACAGCCCAAGGCTTGCTGAAATTCAGCAGTCTTGCCAATGGCGCCGCGATGGGTGATAAATAACCAATGCACGCCTCCATGCGATCGCAAAAAATCTTGATTTGTTTTTTCTAGGGCAGGGCAATCTATGAGGATATTGCCTTCATTTCTTACAATAAAATAAGAGGTTCCCCCTAATGTGTCCCGATTGGGTGGAAAGGCAAAAATGCTCTCTTGTGCGAAGTCCGATTGCAGAGAACCTCCGCTGAGAACTTCGTCAGGGAAGACAGCCCGTGGTGGCTTAGTTGTATGACTTGGCTGTTGAGGTAAAGGGCACATAATCAAAGAACCGAAACTGAGGAGTTGTGGACAATTTGATTACAGTGTAGAAATTCTCAAGAATTGAAACTTGAGCCTTAACCAGCACTGTTAACCGTTGTGAAAAAAATTGGGATTTGAGGTCTGCCTTGTAGTTAATGCTATGGTGCTGAAGCTACTGGTGGGGCGTTTTGTCAAAATTACTGAAGAGAACATGGCATTTTGGTTTCTGTTTATCCTCCTGCTGGGGCTTGCTACTTATCTAATGGTGCAGCGCAGCGTTGCTCTGATCACCCGAACACCAGTATGGTTGTTGTGGCTGGTTTTAATGACACCAGCATTCCTGTTGAGTGGATGGACGCTAATCTACGGGGCGAAACAACCTCCACCGCCAGGGCTGATCCTGTGGTCGGTATTTGTCTGCACAGTCTTGTACTGGGCGTTGTTTCAATGGGGGCGTCAAGTACCAAGAGATACACAGACAGACGAAGCCCAAACCCCAGCCTCAGAATCACAACCGACTATCCAGCCTATCCCAGAACCAATAGTGCGTCCCATTGAACCAGCCGAAGAAACTCAACTGCGAAATTGTTTTCCTTGGTCTGTATACTACGTTCAAAATATTGAGTATCGACCACAATCTGTGATTTGCCGGGGTCAGTTGCGAACTAAAGCCAGCAACGCTTACCAGCAGATTAAAACTAATATTGAAGCACAATTTGGCGATCGCTTCTTGCTGATTTTTCAAGAAGGCTTCAATGGCAAACCTTTCTTTGTCCTAGTTCCCAACACTCAAGCTGCGAAACAGACAGATACACCACAACGCAACCAGGAACGATTAACTCGTCCAGGATTAGCGCTGATGCTGCTAGTAGCCACTTTGATCACTACTACCTTGGTGGGAGTGGAAAATGCTGGTGTTACTCTGCCGCCTATCTGGCAAATTGGATCTTTGTTCAAACTTCTATCTAACCCAGAAGTCTTATTCAAGGGATTGCCTTATGCTTTAGGACTGATGGCTATTTTGGGCACTCACGAACTTGGGCATTATTTGACAGCTAAATTTTACAAGATTCGCTCGACGTTGCCTTACTTTATTCCCGTGCCTTTCTTCTTGGGAACATTTGGCGCATTTATTCAGATGCGTAGTCCCATTCCTAACCGCAAAGCTTTATTTGATATTAGTATCGCTGGGCCAATTGCAGGTTTTGTTGTCACCTTGCCATTACTAATCTGGGGTTTGGCTCATTCTGATGTGGTTTCCCTGAGTGAAAAAACCCGACTTTTAAATCCTGATGCTCTCAATCCCAAGTATTCAATTTTACTGGCTATACTCTCGAAGTTAGCTTTGGGAAGTCAGTTAACAGCAACATCAGCCCTCGATTTGCATCCAGTTGCAGTAGCAGGTTTCTTAGGACTAATTGTTACAGCCTTAAATTTAATGCCTGTGGGACAATTAGATGGAGGCCACATTGTCCATGCAATGTTTGGACAACGAACTGCGATCGTAATTGGTCAAATCGCTCGTGTGTTGTTGCTGCTACTTTCTTTAGTTCGGGAAGAATTTTTGGTGTGGGCGATTATCTTATTATTTATGCCGTTGATTGATGAACCTGCACTGAATGATGTCACTGAATTGGATAACAAACGTGACGTTTGGGGTTTATTGGCAATGGCTTTGCTGATTGTAATTATTCTGCCATTACCGCAGGCGATCGCTAACTTTTTGCAAATCTAAAAAGTAAATATATCAGCGATCGCGTTCCCAAGCTTTATCGTTTTGCTAATTCTGGAGTCCGCCCCTTTAAGCCAATCATCAATTTCAGCATAAATACTTTTAATACAGGTACTCGCTGCAAAAACCATAAACCCAGGCGACGAACTACCACCACAGGGAAGAAATTATTAGAAAACATCCGATCTAACAAATCAGTGAAACCTAAAATTGTCAGATTCTCTAGCTTGCGCCAGCGTTCATAACCTTTGAGAATCTGAATATGGCCAATATCTTTACCCGCTTTGTGGGCTACTTGAATTACTTGCGCTAAAGCTGCTGCATCCCGAATACCCAAATTTAAACCTTGTCCGCCGACGGGATGGCAATTGTGCGCCGCATCACCAATTAATGCTAGTCGCGGGAGAACGTAGCGATCGCTTTGCATGAGTTGTACCTGAAAAACAAAGCGATCGCCTAGTAATTCCAATTTTCCCATCTGATTGCCATAGCGGCGGCTTAGTTCTGCCAAAAATTCCTCATCATTTAAAGCACACAAAGCTTTTGCTTCTTCATGGGGCGCAGTCCAAACGATGCGGCAACGGTTCCCCGGTAAAGGTAAAATCGCAAAGGGGCCGCTAGACCAAAATCTTTCGTAAGCGGTGTTATTGTGGGGTTTTTCTGGTTTGACAAAGGCGACGATGCAAGATTGCCAATATTTCCAGCCAGAGGTTTTGATTCCAGCAGCTTGCCGAATTGGCGATCGCGATCCATCTGCTGCTACAACTAATTTGCTGCGAACTGTCTTTAGTTGATCGGCAATTTTTATCTCAATGGCGACTATATTCTGCTGGTATTGGGTATTTACCACTTCCGCCGGACACAAATAAGTCACATTGGGGCAATTTTGGACGAAATCTTGCAACGGCTGCAACAGCGCTTGGTGTTCTGCCACATAACCCAACTCTGCTGTATTTATATCATCTGTGGTAAATTCCACCACATCGGGATGATCGGCATCCGAAAGACGGACTCGGCAATATTTGGCGATTTGAGGTAACATTTTGTCCCAAACGCCAATTCCTTGATAAATTAGCGACGAAAGCTGATGAACTGCATAAGCTTGTCCCTTAGCTACCGCCGCTGATGCCACTTTTGCCTCAATTAGCAAAATACTCAAACCAGAATCTTTTAAAGCAGAAGCTAGAGTTAATCCAATAATCCCACCGCCGACAATTACCAAATCATATTCATATCCCCGCTCATTTGGCGGTGTTAGTTGACGGGAAATTTGCTCAAGCTGCGTTATGGCCATTGTTAAGTTAGATTACAGCGTCTTAACTCTTATTTTGACGCGATCGCGCCTTCTTGAGCAAGTTAAAAATTCAAAATTAAAGATAGCCCGCATCCCCCTTCTCCCTAAAGAGAAGGGGGATGAGGGCGTGAGGGATTTGCAAAACGTCTGTCCGATATAGTTTTCGGCTTAAGTTGACACCAATACAAGGCCTTGCGCCCCTACGACGGTATATTTTTTAACTGGAGACATCGCCTTCTGTTAAGTAAGTAGGTGCTAAAAAACACAACTAAATTAAGAAGGGTAAAGGTTAAGGGTAAAAGGGAAAAACCTTTACCCTTTAACCTTTTCCCTTTACCCATACAAAACTTTGTATAGTTCGGTTTAATTGTGCTAACCTACTTACCCTACCTCAAGCTGTCAGTTTAACTTCTGGCGGCTCCACATTTTCTATGTATTGGAATTTCTGGAGGATTTTCTGACATTACTCAAATTCACACAATACTTTGAGCAGATGCAGCGGGCGATCGCGCCCCAAAAATTCTTACATAATTAAATATTACATATATCTATGTATTAATACGTAATAAAACCCGGAAATTCTGACCGACTCAAGATAACAAAGACACTCTAAGAGCGATCGCTATCATGACAGCATAAGTGTATTATGTATAGAAAAACACTTATTTTTAGCCTTGGAGTAAATTTTTTTATTTTAACTAAAAATCTAAGTAAACATACTAATACACTGTGACAGAAATTTGCTTACCTTTAACAAGGGAATTGAGTAGGGGCAATTCATGAATTACCCTTATTTGTCTGCTTGCTTAATTGAGATGGTAGCTGGATTTGCGCCGCACTCTATTAGGCTGTGATTTGTTTATTATTCCCAGCTTAATTTAGGTCTAATTATGATCAAAAACACTACTCTAGATCCTCTAGTAACTGATATTCGGTGTGAAGAAATTTGTCAGATTTTGGGAGAGACTTACAACCAGGAACGCTGGAACGATTGGCGCTGGCAAATGCGGCATCGGTTGACTAAGCTCGAACACTTTCAGAAGTTATTAAGGCTTAGTGCTACCGAAGAACAGGGACTTTTAATTGCACCAGAGAAGTTTGCTGTAGCCGTAACTCCATACTTTGCATCGCTACTCGATCCAGAAGATCCCCTTTGTCCACTACGGTTACAAGTGATACCACGGCAAGAAGAACTAATAGTTAGTCCAGCAGACATGGTAGATCCATGCGGTGAGGATGGTGACACTCCAGTACCAGGACTCGTACACCGCTATCCTGACCGAGTTTTGCTACTTGCCCTAGATAGTTGTGCCGCTTATTGTCGTTACTGCACCCGCTCTCGTTTGGTGAGCCAAGGTGAGATGTACCCAGTAACGCGACGGTTGGATGCGATCGCCGCTTATCTGGAGGAACACACCGAGATCCGTGATGTGCTAATTTCCGGTGGCGATCCTCTATTGATGGCTGATGAACCTTTAGACAATTTGCTTAGGCGGCTGCGTGCCATTAAGCATATTGAATTTATCCGCATTGGTTCTCGTGTGCCGAGTTTTTTACCGCAGCGAATTACACCAGAATTGGTTGCCTTGCTTCGTAAACATCGTGTGTGGCTATCTTTGCACTTTAGCCATGTGCAAGAACTTACCCCAGAAGTCGCACAAGCTTGCGATCGCCTCGCTGATGGCGGCATTCCTCTAGGCAGTCAAACCGTGCTGTTAAAAGGTGTGAATGATTCTGAAAAAGCCCTAAAGAATCTGTTTCACGGTCTTCTCAAGCTGCGTGTACGACCTTATTATCTTTATCAATGCGACCCAGTTGTTGGCACTGCACATCTGCGAACGAGTGTGCAAACTGGGCTTGATTTAATTTCTAAATTACGTGGTCATACTACTGGTTACGCCGTACCAACCTATGTAATTGATGCCCCTGGCGGTGGTGGCAAAGTCCCAATTCAAGCTGAGACTCTAGTTGCTTATGAGAATGGTACAGCTACAGTGCAAAATTGGGCAGGCCAGACGTATACCTATGTAGATCCAGTGGAGTAGGGTTAACACTATACATTTGTACGCGAGTTGATCGCCATCATCAAAAAGGGCCAGTTGGAATAGGTTCTGTTGAATTCTTGGCAAACCAAAAAACTAAGTAATCGCAGGAGATTAGTTGGAATGTTGATTGTTGGTAATACAAACCTAAAAGGTCGAGGTGTCTTCGCACAGAAGCATTTTTTGAAAGGAGAACTCATTGAGAGAGCGCCAGTCGTTGTTATACCCGCAGAACAGGTTGAATTCCTAGATAAAACGATTTTGGGCAACTATTACTACGATTGGGAAGATAAAGCTGCGGCGATCGCTCTAGGTTTATCTTCCTTAATCAATCATTCCTACCATCCCAATACTTATTATGTGAAAAAATTCGCTGACCGAGAGTTGGATCTCATTGCCTATCGAGATATAGAAGCGGGAGAAGAAATTACTGCCAACTACAACGGTTCTCCTGATGATAAATCTCCTATATGGTTTGATGTTGTTGATGAGATATTTTCACTTAATTAAGGATTTAATAATCGGAATTCCTTAATTAAGATATTTGATTTGTACGTTAAAGCTAACAGAGAAAGCTTTCTCACTGGGAATTATAGGGCTATGGGGTTATTTATTGGTCTGTGTTATGACCTGAAGGCGGACTATCTTAAGGCTGGTTTCAGTGCCTCTGAGGTGATGGAGTTCGACGATGAAGAAACCATCATCGGGCTGGAAACTGCACTATTGCAGTTAGGTCATCAGATTGAACGTGTTGGTAATGGTAGAGAACTTGCTCTGCGTTTGGTAAAAGGCGATCGCTGGGATCTGGTTTTCAATATTGCTGAGGGTTTAAAGGGTCGCTCTCGTGAAGCTCAAGTTCCGGCAATCTGCGAATTATTCGCTCAACCTTACACCTTTTCCGATCCGCTTACCTGCGCCCTGACGTTAGATAAGGCACTAACTAAGAGAGTAGTGCGCGATCGCGGTTTGCCGACAGCTCCCTTTGAGGTTGTGAATACTACCGCAGAAGCAGCGGCTGTGTCGTTGCCAATGCCACTTTTCCTTAAGCCTATGGCGGAAGGCAGTTCTAAAGGGGTAACTGGGCGTTCTCTTGTCAAAGAACGCGAGGAGCTAGTAAATGCTTATCAAGCGTTACACGAACTTTTTCAGCAACCAATACTCGTAGAAACCTTTCTTCCTGGTAGAGAAGTAACAGTAGGCATTATTGGCAACGGTAGCAACTCACAGATAGTAGGTGTGATGGAAGTAATTTTTACAGGGCAAGCGGAAGCTTTTGCCTACACCACCCTCAACAAAGATGAGTATCTGGAACGGGTATCTTATCATTTGCTCATAGATCCCGAACCACTGGCAGCACAAGCAAGGCAACTGGCGCTGGATGCTTACCATACTCTTGGCTGCCGTGATGCTGCGCGCGTGGATCTACGCTGCGATCCTAGCGGTGTGTTGCAGTTTATGGAGGTTAACCCATTGCCAGGGCTACATCATATCCGCTCAGACTTGCCACTTATGGGACGTTTGGGTGGTGTGACATACACAGAAATCATTGCTCAAATAGTCGAGTCTGCATGGCAGAGATATAAATGCTGAAGAAGAGGCAGTGCGGCAGGCTAACAGGTGCAACAAACTTACACTTGTCAGCGACTTCCCCCTCCCCTCTGCCCTTTTTTATGCAATATGAAGTTGTTCAAACTAAACTACAGAGGGATGTTAGGTGATACGCTCATCTTATAGGGTGTTCAATAGTGTTACCTAACTGTGGAGAATATACTCATGAATTTATTATTTATGCAAACAGCAGCACCAGCTATAGATGCTGCCCCTCATTTTCCTGTTGCTTTTACCTTGGTGTATGTCGTTGGTTTTATTGCTGCTGTCACCATTGGGTCAATAGCTTGGTACAATTCGAAACGCCCCGCAGGTTGGGAAAGCAAAGAACGTCCTGATTTTGTGCCTAAAATTGATAAAGAAGAAACTCCTGGTCTGGGTGAACCTAAGTAATAAGCAGTGATCAGTGCTGAGTTTAATAATCAAACTTACAGCAGTTTTCATTTATTTTGAACCACATCTTGCGTTCTCCAAAATCTTTGTATAGACGTAGCAGTGCTACGTCTATATATTCTTTTTCACTCATATTGCTAATGAAAACTGCTGTAAAAAGTATTAGAAAAATTTTCATTATGGAAACCTACGCTTCAGAAGAAGAACCTCAAAAGGTCAAGCGGTAAATTAATTCATCAGAAGCTTTGCCTCTAACAAACTCTGCATTGCGATTGATTTTGTGTAAGTGGAACCCAAGCCTCTCGACCACTTTACGGGAGGCAAGATTGTACTCATTCACCGATGCGTGTAGTGTGGATAAGTTAAAGCGTTGTTGGGTTTCGGCAATGGCTAGAGAACTGTAGACGTGGGCATATCCTCGGTTCTGGAAACCAACGAATGTCATAAAGCCGATTTCCGCATATTGATCGTCGAAAATACCTATCTCGACTACACCAACATATTGGTTTTGGGGAGTTACAGCAACCCATTTCAGCCAGATCATAGTTTCGTTATCTGGTGATTTTTCTAGGGTGGCGGACTTAAATTTTTGCTTAACCTCCATGAGAGTCGGGATTTGCTCCTCAAGGTATTCGTACAGATGTGGGTTGCTTATATGAAAGTACAGAAGTTCGGCGTGCTGTTCCGTAACCTTTTTTAGGCGCAAGATTACCGCGTCTGTTGCCATAATTTTTCTGATTCTCTTTTATTAATTTCGTTAGATTTACTCTCGACTGCTCAAGATTGACTTGATTATTAACTCCGCAAAGAAGTTACATTCATATCGTCGTTTAATCTGCGAATCAGACGGGATAACTCACGAATGATATTCACCGCAATTTCGGGAGTTTCTTCGATCGCATCATATAGTTGCTCTTGCGTCAGTTCTAAAAATTCACAAGGTTCTAGAGTCGTGGCAGTGGCAGATCGAGGTTGAGTATCGAATACTGCCATCTCACCAAAGTATTTTCCCTGTTCCACCTCTGCCAACTGTTTATTACCAATGTGAACTTTAACTCGACCGGAGACGACAATATAGAGCGATCGCCCTTCTTCTCCCTGTCGAAAGATGGTGTAATTAGCTGGGAATGACAATTCGTTCATTACTGAAGTGAGCCGCACAATAAAATCATCCCGCAATTCCTTAAAAATCGGGACTCGCCGGACAAATAATAAACGGTCAACACTAGTTAGCATAATTACAAGTTAAAAGTCCAACATTACTGAACGTCTCAAAACTGAAGTCAGAGGGCGATTAGTCATATTACCGATGTTGAATGCTAGCCGTCAAGGATATCCGAGCCTTTACCATCCTCAGTACTGAGTGCTGAGTGCTGAGTCCTGAGTAAGAAAAAGAGTACGGGCTAAACGCCCCGCTTCCGCTAACAGCACTTTTGCACTCGGTAAATGCCCCGCCCCTTGTGGGCGGTCTTTTAACTCAGCACTCAGCACTTTCAACTCAGCACTCTTCATCATCTGACAAGGGTTCTCTTCAATAAGAGCGATGCCTACGGCGGTAAACTACGCATAGAAGTTTCTCAAACAATAGCTCAGTATTCAATATTACTCGCTTTGTGCATTTTGAACTCAGAATTTGGTTTAGAGAAAAGGTTAAAGGTTTTTTCTTTCCCTTTTCCCCTCATCAGTGTCAATAGGTACAAAGCCCAAAACATCGAGTAAAATTGTCAATCACTTTTATTTATCATTTTAAAAAACAAGAGTATTTGCTCTTATTTGGCTGAAAGCCATAATATTAACTTCATGAGCTCCCAAGGTACCTTGCTGAGAAAAAAATCACCAATTTAATTGGAGGCGATGCCTCTAAAAATTGGGTAATTGGCTGATAAATAACGAATATCGATCGGTTGTCGTTAGAAAAACAGTCACAAAATCTCCTAAGCTGCCCTCACATCGAGAAGCAGAAAGGACTAATACAAACAGCATTGCATTACTGTGAGCAACAATTATGGCTTGGCTAATTAGTACATTATTGATTGGAATCTCTGTCGCTTTTGCAACTACCTTTGACGACAACTTATATTTGACAGCTTTCTTCGGGAAAGTCAATCGTCACTTTCGTCCTAAACATATTGTTATCGGTGAATTTCTGGGATTTACTACCTTAGTATGCGCCAGTCTCCCTGGTTTCTTCGGCGGTCTGATTATTCCCAGCACCTGGATTGGTTTGCTGGGTTTGCTTCCCATCGCCATTGGTATCAGTAATTTTATCAGTCGAGAAGAGCAAGGAGAGACAGTACAAGCAGTGTCAGTTGACTTCACCTCTCCCGTAAAATCTGGACGCCAAAAGAAATCACTATTGGCAACCATCCGCGATCCTCAAACTTACCGTGTTTCTGCTGTTACCATTGCCAATGGAGGAAACAACATTGGAATTTATGTACCGTTGTTTGCCAGTAGCAATCTTCCAAGTTTGGGCGTAATTGTCTGTGTTTGCTATTTCACTGTTGGGGTGTGGTGCTTACTCTCTTACAACCTGACTCGTAATCCTCTCATGGCTCCTGTTTTAACTCGCTACGGTCGGAAAATCTTCCCCTTTGTCTTAATTTACTTGGGACTGTCTATCTTGATTAAAAGTGAAACATATCGACTTTTACCTAGTCTGGCAATGCTTGGGAACTAGGCATGAGGCGATCGCAATTCCTGATGTTAGCCAAAAAATCAGCGATCGTTTCCCGCCCCAAAAAATTTATTAATCACTTGAATTTATCAATATGAATAACAATAATATTTGCTCTTATCGATTCTGTTATCTAAAGTGAGAATAAAGCACATTATCGATGGCTCTTATAAAAGCAAGCCCACCAATAGGAATCAGATTATGAAGGAACTAATGAATCAATCAAACTCTAAAAAATTAACTCAGTGGCTCGTAACAGCAGTATTTCTGGTAGTTGTAGCGGGATTTACTCTACTTATCCAGCCCAGTGCTAGAGCACAAACACTAACACCATCCATACCTACTGAATCTGAACTAGCTCCAGTTGAATTACCAATGGAGCCTGTGACAGCACCAGTCATATCTCCGGTTGTATCCCCAATAGTGTCTGTAGCAGATAACGTTAGACATTTATTACAAACCAATGAATGTGTCGGCTGTAACCTGGCTGGAGCAATGTTAAAGGATACAAACCTGCAAGCAGCAAACTTGGAAGGTGCTAACTTACAAAATGCAGACTTAGAAAGAGCTAACTTGCAGCAAACAAACTTACAAGGGGCTAACTTTCAAGGGGCAGATTTAGGCAAGGTAAACCTTTGGGGAGCCAACCTGATGGGAGCAAACCTTTTTGATGCAGACCTAGAGAAAGCCAACCTCTTGGGAGCCAATCTGCAAACCGCTAACCTACAGAACGCAGACTTTGAGAAGACAAATCTGACAAATGCAAACATCCAGGGAGCTAACCTGATGGGCGTTGATTTAGAAGATGCAATCAGACCAGAAGGATTCGCTATTCGGTAATTAAACTGAAGTTCTCCGTACAAATTTCCTAAAAAACCTTAAAAGCCTGATTCAATAATGAATACAGGCTTTATTTTAATATTTATAAGGTCGCCGCGATCGCTTCCTTTGCCACGGTTTTAATGATATAAAGCGTGTTTTTTGGGAGGTAGAAGAACCCCACCCCTTAATCCCCTCCCCGCTTGCGGGGAGGGGAGACGAAGCGCAGCTTTGGCGAGGTGGGGTTCTTCGGGTTTAATAAGTAATCAAGCGGACATAATATTAGTTCTGAATTCGACAATTCTGACTCCTGAATTCTGCTGTATTATCAGTCAATTAATTCCATCGATTCTTTTGTTTTCAAATCAGCTGCTACAGGTTGAGAACATGCAATCTGCGGAGAGATAGAGCAAATCGCCTCTGTGGTTGTTTCAAAACAATTTGATAACCCAATTATTTTTAACAATCCTGTACGTTCTAGTAGTTGTTGGACTTCAGGTTGTAAACCTGTGAGAATTAAGCGGCAATTGTGCCGTTCTAAGTCGTGATAAATATCCTCTAAGGCTACTAACCCAGTTGTGTCCATATTTGGCACAAACCGCAACCGGAGAATTAAATATTTCACTTCCGGTTCATCGCGGAGGAAGGTAGCAAATCGTTCAGCAGCACCAAAAAATACGGGGCCATCTACCCGATAAACGGCAATTTCCTTACCTAATTCCAAAGGAGTACCGGGGGGAAATACTTCGGTTTCAGGTATTTTAGCTAGGCTCAATTCGCTCATGCGTTTGATGAACAAGGCTCCGGCTGCAATCAATCCCACTTCGACAGCGAGAACTAAGTCAAACAAGATTGTCACTAGCCAAGTGAGAATCATCACCGCAAAGTCGGAGTAGGTAGCACGCATCAATAAACCAATGGCTTCCCACTCAACCATCCGCACACTAACTACCATCAGAATCCCAGCAAGTGCTGCTAAAGGAATCTGCGCTGCTAGGGGTGCTAAAGTTAAAACAATAATGGCTAAAGCAACGCCGTGAATTACCCCAGACAGTCGGGTTTTGCCGCCAGAACGGACATTAACAGCAGTCCGAGCGATCGCACCAGTGGCAGGAATACCACCAAAAAATGGCACAATCATATTAGCCAAACCTTGACCAATTAATTCGCGATCGCTATTATGTTTCTCGCTGACTGTCATACCATCAGCCACCACAGCAGATAGCAACGATTCAATACTCCCCAGTGCAGCTAAAGCCAAAGCCGGGTTAATTAGTTCTCGAATCAAGCCAAAATCATTCCAGTGGGGAATACCTTGAGGCATCGGTAAAGATTGGGGAATCGTGCCTATTGTTGGTACATTCAGATGGAAAGCAGAAGCGATCGCAGTTGCTAACACCAGTCCCACTAAAGAACCTGGTATTGTCGTATTGATTCTCGGCCATAAAAGATTAGTTGCAATCACCACAACAGCTAAGGCAACTGCTGCCCAATTTAGAGCTTCTACATGAGTTAGACTTTGCCAAAGTCCGGGCAAAAAATGTTCGCTACGTGGTAATTTTAAACCAAAGAAATTATTTAACTGACCACAAAAAATAATCACGGCAATACCATTAGTAAAACCTGCCGTTACTGGATAAGGAATAAACTTTACTAACTGTCCAAGTTTGGCAACCCCCAAGGCAATCTGGATAATCCCAGCCATCACCCCAGCAATCCAAACTTTCTCAAGGCCGTACTTGGCGACAATTCCCACCAAAACCACAGCCATTGCACCTGTTGGCCCTGTAATCTGTACTGACGAACCACCAAAAATTGCGGCGACAATTCCCGCCACAATCGCGGTGTAAAGTCCCGCCTTTGGTTCTACACCACTGGCCACTGCAAAGGCTAAAGCTAAAGGCAATGCCACCACTGCTGCTGTTAGCCCTCCCGTCAAATCGCCACGCAGTCCACCAAACAAGCTACCCAGCCGCAAAAGCTGTGGTTCTTTGAGGATATTAGATGTTGCCATATCGTCATTTTCAACTCTTATACACAATTTGCTGAAGCACACACAAATGTTATTCCATCTTTTCAGTAGATTTCATCAGGGTTGTTGATAATTCCCTGATTGTGTATGGGTTTTGGTTCAAGTTAGCCTATTTGCTAATTAATAAAAGCGCAGGCTTGCTTGACATAATCGATAGAGTGTGTATGTATGGTGTGCGATCGCTACAGAGTTCCTTAGCAGGACTACTGCTGGTTGGTTTGATAGCTTTGCGTGTTTTGGTGAACATGGAGAAGTAACGCACAGCAGCAGCTAGCGTCAATGCAGTCCAAAAATTTGATGTTTTTAAGCAAATAAGCCTATTTTTAGTATTAACTTTATAATTTATATGAGTACAAATTTGGTAAATACTAATGTTGCAATCGATTGAAGGAGTGTATAAAAACGGTAATATACAACTTTCAGAATTACCATCTGATGTGTCAGAAAGCCGTGTTATTGTAACTTTTTTAGAATCAGAAAAATCTCCAATCCAAAAGCAGATAATGCGGTTTGGTATGTTTTCTGGGAATAAACAATCAACAGAAAACGATTTTAAAATTACTGAATTTCATGGAGATACCGAAGACGGCTTAGACTGGTCATAGGTAATTATGAAGTACGTGATTGATACTCATGCTCTGATCTGGTTTATTGAAGGAAATTCGCGATTAGGTGCGAATGCCAATGCTATTGTTTCTAATCCTGATTCCCAGTTAGTTATACCAGCTACAACATTAGCTGAAGCTGTTTGGATTGTTGAGAGAGGAAGAACATCTATTCCTTCTGCTAAGAATTTACTTTCAGTAGTTGAAGCCGATCCGCGTGTGGTAATTTATCCACTTGACAAAGATGTAATTAAAATAACTATGAGCTTATCTGCTATTAATGAAATGCACGATAGGCAAATTACTGCGACTGCACTAGTTTTAGCAAGTAAAGGTAATGAAGTACAACTATTAACCTGTGATTCAAATATAACTGCATCAGGATTAGTTTCGATTATTTGGTAATGAGCGTGTAAAATCGTTATATTTTTAAACGCAAAGGGACGCAGACTAACCCAGAGCTTTGCTTAAGTTATTTTGCTACGAATTAATGAAATATTGTACTGAGACTTTTCTGAGGTAGCATTAAAAGGAAAAGTCAAGGCTTAAGTAATTTTTACGAGGACGCAATAGTATTAATTAGTATACTCTCTGGGTAATCAGGCTACTCAGATAAACTTATGGGACTTTCCGACCAAAATCAATCATCACAGGATGCGCTACGAAAGTTACGCGAAGGAGTAAGCCACTCCAGAGTAGCCCAAGAAATTGCTCAACGAGACTATGCAAAAGCTCAAGCCGAAGCTGATAAATGGGAACAAGAATATCAACTTGCTTTGAAAGGAAATAATCAGGATTTAATTAGTCAAGCAAAATTCCAAAGGGAACGATATCAAGCAATTGCTGGTAGGCTAAAAACCTTGGTAAAGGAGCAACAACTACAAGTAGATGCAATTCAAAGTAGTTTGGCATCTTGGGAGAAAAAGGTTTCAGAAGCAGAGAAAGAAGTATTATGCAGCAAGCCTCAAATAAATGGTACTATTAGCGATTTTGAGCCTAAAAAAAATAAATTTTTAGAGATAGAACCTTATACACAAGAGGTTTCACATCTATTCATCAATTCTGAAGATGTTGATGAGGAATTACAGCGACTTAAGAAAGAAATGTTGCTGCCACATAAACCTCAAAATATTGCTATAGATAAAAAAGATAGTAAAGTAATTTTATTAGAAGCTATTGGTGAAACAAAAGAAGCAATACAAAGTGCTATCTTGAATCAAGAATGCATTCAAGAGATTTATGAAAAAGCTCAAGAAGAAGCTAAATATTGGAAGGATAAAGCTTGTATAGCTCTTAAAAATCATGATGATAATCTAGCCCTTGAAGCCATACTCAGTAAAATAGTTCACAGTAAAATTGTGCTTACTCTTCAAACTCAGCTTCAGCAGCACGAAGCAACAGTAATTCTACTTGGAAAAAACCTGATTGCCCTAGAAAATTTCAAGAAAACATTAGGCAATGACACAGAATTCTAAAACAGGCGCAGCATTCATTGCAAGCGGAACCCTAGCAGGTGCTGGTGTTTCCGCAACAGTAGGCGGGATGGGATTAGCAGGCGGATTTGGCGCTGTTGGAATTGGTGCAACTCCTGTAGTGGCTGCTGGTGCTGTGGCTGGTGCAGCTGCTTATGGCGCTTTTAAAGCCATAGCACAAGGAGATGCTGTTGCGATCGCTACAATGGGAATTGGTGCAGTGGGCGGTGCTGGTGTTTATAGCGTCGTCGGTGGTATGGGTTTAGTCGCACTGAAAGTAGGACTAGCATTTGGTATTGGTGCAGTACCAATGGCAGGAATTGGTGCAGTAGTGGGACTCGCCGCCTATGGTATTGCCAAACTGTTAGATGAATCGGGAATTAGCGAAACTCCAGCACAGCTTTTTGAGCGGATGGAAGAGAAAGTTTTGCAGATGGGCTACTATTCTGAAGCAGTGATGGAATTAGAAGCATTTTTATCTGGTGACGATCTCAACCAAAAATTTGCTGGTTTGGAAATGGAAGACGAGTTACAAGCACTTAAGGCTGAATTCAAGAAAAAATCAGAATTTGTTACGCCTAAAGCTCCTACTCCCAATATTGAACCAGAAAAAATATCTCCGACAACCCAGCTACCTGAAACTTGGAGATGTGTACGTACACTCAAGAGTCACTTAGCGGCAGTTAATGCGATCGCAATCAGTCCTGATGGTACTACCTTAATCAGTGGCAGTGATGACAGACAAGTTAATTTGTGGAACTTGAAAACCGGAAAATGGCTTTATACATTCTCTGGACAAGCAGAAGCAGTTTTATCTGTTGCTATCAGCCCTGATGGACAGCAGATTGCAAGTGGTAGTGTCGATTGCAAAATCAGCAGTTGGCAGATAGACACAAAAAAATTTCTCCAGACATTCTTTTATTTAAACTCAGCCTATAGTCATAATGGCTTTGTTAACTCGGTAGCATATAGTCCTGATGGGGCAATTATTGTTAGTGGTAGCGCTGATAAAACGATTAGAATTTGGGGACGCTACACGGGAACAGTAAAACGCACATTGAATGGACACTCAGACGCAGTTTTATCTGTCACCATCAGTCCCGATGGTAAAATCCTTGCCAGTGGTAGCGCCGATAAAACTATTAGGCTTTGGGATGTCAAAACTTGGGAACAACGCTATATTCTCACTAAACATTTGGGTGCTGTGAATACAGTTGTTATTAGTCATAACAGTCAAACTCTTATTAGTGGTAGCACAGACACCACAATTAAACTGTGGAATCTCCAAACTGGAGAATTACTTTCCACTTTGACTGGACACTCAACGGCGGTTTTGTCTGTTGCCATCAGCCCCGATGGAAAAACCCTGGCCAGTGCCAGCCGAGACGGTACAATCAAACTTTGGAAGCTCCACACTGGGGAATTACTACAAAATCTTTCTGGGTGTCATCCCGTTGCTTTTAGCCCTGATGGTAAAACGCTGGTAAGTGGCGCTAATGGCGGAAGCATCAAGATTTGGAGTCAATTTACTCTTGATGGATTATCGGGGGAATGGTGGGAAGTCTTGGGCGTAAATCAGAGCGATCGCCCCAATGTTGTTAAACTTGCCTACCGTCGATTAGCAAGATTGTATCATCCTGATGTTAATAGTTCTACAATTGCAAAAGCCTCAATGCAAGCAATTAATCGAGCTTATAAAGAATTCCAGCAGCAGGTAATATGAGATTAGCAGTTTATCGATGCTAGTCAAAATATGAATAATATCTGAGGAAATAGTGTTATGTTTCAAGATTTAGTAGAAGCGATAAATTTTGAAGAATTTGTCGAATGGAAACCGGAGAACGGGAGATATGAATTACATAAAGGAGCAATAGTTGAAATGCAGCCGACAGGGGAACATGAGTTAGTCAGAGCATTTCTAATTAGAGAACTCAATTTTGAGATTCGGAGGTTTAATCTAGCTTATTCAATTCCTGCTCAAGCATTAATCAAATCTGTTGATAAAAAATCTGGTTATATTCCAGATGTGCTGGTATTAAATATCTCTAACTTAATTAATGAACCACTTTGGAAAAAATCATCAGTTACTCAAGCCGCATCAATTCCATTGGTAGTAGAAGTTGTGAGTACAAATTGGCGAGATGATTATTTTCTCAAATTCGCGGAATATGAAGAAATTGGGATTCCAGAATATTGGATTGTTGACTATGCTGCTCTTGGTGGAAAACGGTTTATTGGCAATCCCAAGCAACCGACAATATCAGTTTATACATTAGTGGAAAGCGAATACCAAGTAACTCAGTTTTGTGGTAATGAGCAAATTCAATCACCAACTTTAATAGAGCTAAATCTAACTGCTGAACAAGTGTTTAAGGCTGCTTCAAGAGAACAGTAATGAACATTGCTTTGCTAAATACTGAGTACTTCTGTACTGAGTATATTCTCTGCACTTATGGGCGGTATTTCGACTTAGCACTCTTGATTATTTTTGACGCGCTTCCATAAACATCCCGTATCATGTGTCAGCAGAGTAAGATATTTAACCCTTGAGAAGTATTGACATATTAAAAAATTTGAAAATTAATCTTGCATATTTTGAAAAAACATTATAAATTATTAGATAATAGGGGAATAACCTGACTTCTTAGTGTCAAAAACTAATACTGCTCAAGTAAATACACTGCAACCAGTTTGAACTTCACACAAAGCCTAAACAGCGCTGAAGATATGTTTTTGTTTGGTAAAGCAAAGATTTTGGACAGACAAGGGAACAATAAATAATCTAAAAATATATCTTATGTAACTGTTTTTAGGAGTCATGTTACTAATTGCGGTGGAGAGCAACAATTAGAATTCACCAAAATAGTAATAGATTACAAGCAATTAACTAACAATAAATTTGCTAACATTTAGGCAAATTTATTGTTGGTTGATTATTTTGTTGACAAATTATTTTTGCTATTCAAAGAATCGTTTTTGTTATGCTGATGAATAGCAAAAGTAATAAATGAAGACACATCTACCACAAATTCACAATCCTTATGGAGTTATTTTGGCAATGTACCTAAACGAATTGGAAACTACTGAGAATTTAAAAGAAGTGGAAGAAGCATGGCTAGCGCTAGAAAAATCAATTCTCTATTATCAAGGTCGCCCTGTTGGGACAGTAGCCGCTTATGATGCTTCTGTAGAAGCGCTCAATTACGATCAGTGCTTTATCCGAGATTTTGTCTCTTCAGCTCTAATTTTTCTGATCAAAGGTAGAAGCGATATTGTTCGTAATTTCTTAGAAGAAACCTTAAAGTTACAACCTAAAGAAAAGGCATTAGATGCCTATAAGCCAGGACGAGGATTAATACCAGCTAGCTTTAAAGTAGTATCAGATAATGGACAAGAATATTTAGAAGCAGACTTTGGTGAACATGCGATCGCTAGAGTTACGCCTGTAGATTCTTGCTTATGGTGGATTATTTTATTGCGCGCTTATGTAGTCTCCACAAAAGATTTTTCTCTCGCCTATCAACCTGAATTCCAAAATGGTATCAGGTTAATCATGGAAATCTGCTTGGCGAATCGTTTTGATATGTACCCAACGCTATTAGTTCCAGATGGCGCTTGTATGATTGACCGTCGTATGGGCATTTATGGGCATCCTTTAGAATTGCAAGTCCTCTTTTACACGGCATTACGTGCATCTCGTGAACTGCTAATTTGTCAAGGTAATTCCGATATTGTTGAAGCCATTGATAACCGTTTACCTCTTTTATGCGCTCATATTCGCCAGCATTATTGGATAGATATTAATCGTCTAAATGCAATTTATCGCTTCAAAAGTGAAGAATATGGCAAGGCTGCTGTTAATCTATTCAACATATATGTAGATTCCGTTCCTTATTATGAATTGGACAAGTGGCTACCAAAAAAAGGTGGTTATCTAGCAGGTAATGTTGGCCCGTCGCAGCTAGATACTCGCTTCTTTTCACTTGGAAATTTAATGGCAATCATTTCCGACTTAGCCACCGAAGAACAGTCACAAGCGATTATGACTCTCATTGAAGAACGCTGGGATGATTTGGTGGGAGATATGCCAATGAAAATTTGTTTCCCAGCTTTGGAACATGAAGAATACAGAATTGTAACCGGATGTGACCCCAAAAATATACCTTGGTCGTATCATAATGCTGGTAGTTGGCCAGTTTTAATGTGGATGTTGGCGGGGGCGGCTGTAAAAACTAATAGAACAAATCTTGCACAAAAGGCGATTGAAGTTGCCCAAGGACGCCTCAGTACAGATGAATGGCCAGAGTATTACGATGGGAAAAAAGGGCGACTGATTGGGAAACAAGCTAGGAAATATCAAACTTGGACAATCACTGGGTTCTTATTAGCAAAAGAACTGATGGCAAACCACACATATTTACCATTAATCAGCTTTGGAAAATTACCACCAGAACAGGTTTCTAGAGCGTGTGAGTTTGAAATTGCCAGTGTAGACCCCTATATGTCTTGATAGGTGAATTAGGAGTAGGACGCGATTAATCGCGTCTGTACAGGAGTTGGGAGTTAGAATACAAAAGCCTCCTGACTCCTGAATCGTGTTTTCATGACCAACCCCCGTCAATTAGCTTTTATCGCCCTGCGAGATGTTCATAAGGGGGCTTATGCTGATGTTGCCCTAGATAGAGTATTGCAAAAAGTTAATTTGCCTGATAACGATCGCCGCTTAGTGACAGAATTGGTCTATGGGAGCGTCAGAAGGCAGCGCACCCTCGATACTCTCATCGATCAATTCGCCAAAAAGAAATCTCATCAACAACCACAAGACCTTCGCACTATCTTACATCTGGGCTTCTACCAACTGCGTTATCAAGAGCGCATTCCCGCCTCGGCTGCTGTTAATACCACAGTCCAACTCGCTAAAGAAAACGGTTTTGCTGGACTCACGGGTTTTGTTAACGGTCTATTACGCCAGTATTTAAGACAAGCAGAGGGGCATACTTCGACTACGCTCAGTAACCGGGGGGGCAGAGGGGCACAGGAGAAAGATTCTTTGTTACTTCCCCAGTCCCCAGTTACCTATTTTGATCCGTTAGAACTTCCAGAAAACCCTGTGGAACG
Source organism: Nostoc sp. DedQUE12b (assembly GCF_034530835.1). NCBI lineage: Bacteria > Bacillati > Cyanobacteriota > Cyanophyceae > Nostocales > Nostocaceae > Nostoc > Nostoc sp. DedQUE12b. The sequence continues at coordinate 171,361 of NZ_JAVRCI010000006.1, forward strand.
CTTGGGCATTTTACACAGTTTTCCTGACTGGATTATTCAAGTTTGGTTAGAACAACTGGGTTTGACTGAGACAGAACAATTGTGTGAATGGATGAACCAATCACCAACCATTGACTTACGCATCAACCCACTTCGCACTTCCATTGAGGAAGTTGAGGCGGCTTTACAATCTGCTGGTGTTTTGGTGAGACGGATTCCTCATTTACCCCAAGCTTTACGATTTATTAGTAATACTGGCTCAATTCAAAAACTACCGGGTTTCAAAGAAGGTTGGTGGACTGTACAAGATGCTAGCGCTCAATTAGTAGGTCATTTGCTCGACCCCCAACCAGGTGAGGTAGTTATTGATGCCTGTGCTGCACCAGGGGGGAAAACAACCCACATCGCTGAATTAATGGCAGATAAAGGGAAAATTTGGGCTTGCGATCGCACTCCTTCTCGTCTTCGCAAACTCCAAGAAAATTCTCAACGGCTAAATTTACAATCTATTCAAATTTATACTGGCGACAGTCGCCACCTTGCCCAATTTAAAAACACCGCAGACCGTGTATTACTTGATGCTCCATGTTCTGGTTTGGGAACTATGCACCGTCATGCTGATGCACGTTGGCGACAGACACCAGAATCTGTCCGAGAACTTTCGGTACTGCAACGAGAATTGTTGACACATACATCAACTTTTGTCAAACCTAGTGGTGTATTAGTTTATGCCACCTGTACATTGCATCCGGCAGAAAATGAAGAAGTAATTTCGGCATTTTTAACTGAGTCACCTGATTGGCAAATTGAGTCTCCCAACGGCGTTGAGCTACCTGATTCTACCGATAGTACACCCGAAGGATGGTTTAAAGTTTGGCCCCATCGAAAGGACATGGATGGTTTTTTTATGGTTCGCTTAAGAAAAACCAATAATTCCGAATGAATACTGTTTGGGATTGTACGATTTGGTGGAGGCCTGAATCTACCAGAGGAGGCAGCAATGGTTTCCCCTTCCAATGTAAAAAACTTAGTTAAAATCCTGATTGGAGCAGCCTGGATCGATGGCAGAATCCAGCCAGAAGAACGGCAATATCTCCGCGAAATAGCTCAAGCTAAAGGTTTAGCTAACGACCCAGAAATTAAGCCTTGGCTGTACGAATTAGTTCCTGTGCAGCCAAAAGAATGCTACGACTGGGTGCGGGAGTATCTAGGCGATCGCCCCAGTCTTGAAGATTGCGAAAATCTGATTGAAGCCATCAGTGGTTTAATTTATAGCGATGGTGAAGTTGCCGTCGAAGAAGCCAGACTCCTGACGCAATTGCAGGATATAGCGAAGCCGAATGAGTCAAATCAACCAGCTCCCACTGCGCTTCTCAAACAAATTCAAAAGCTTTACCGCCGTTGGGTTGAAGTCCAAAACTAACATGGAATTATAAGTTTCTCCAAGAGAAGGCGGTGAATTATCTCATATCATGTCCGTTAAATTATTTATTAAACCTCAAGAATCCCACCCCGCCAAAGCTATGCTTTGTCTCCCTGCCCTTAATCCCCAGAGGGGGCCCCGAGTTCCCTGCTCTTCGGTAGGGGCTGGGGGTGGGGTGCAATGACTGTGGAAATCATAACTAATTATACGGACATGATATCACTGCCTTTTTGTGTTTCTTTGTCCCCATAATCCACGATAAATCAAGACGCGATAAATCGCGTCTCTACATGAGGGTTTTGGGGTTATCTGAACTGTATTGGCTTAAATACACGTTCCTGAAGATGCTACTTTTAAACATTCTTTCAGAAACTGCTGGGGAATTTCTCTACTTTCTCCCCAATGCTGATGAATATAAGAAGCATGAACATTTGCAGGTAAACCCCATCCTTCGCATCCCATATTTTCGTCACAATCGTAGCGAGAAGTTTCAAATAGGGGTTGAGTGGGAGTTAAGGTTAAATGGGAACGATGAAACTCATGTCCGTAAACAGTTGTATTTGCCTTAACTAACAAATTATCTTGCAAAGCTACAGCACGACGATAGCCCAAAGTTAAACGTCCACCCATCACAGCAGATGTTGGTATAACTCCCGCCATCGACCAAGATTTACCTTCAAAATCGATAATTTGCTCGCACAAATACATCAATCCTCCGCATTCAGCAACCGTAGGCATTCCTTTAAGTATTGCCGTTTTTACTGCATCACGAACGCTAGAATTTTCTGCTAGTTGCTGGGCAAAAACTTCCGGGAAACCACCGCCAAAATACATTCCCTGGATATCTTTTGGTATACCAGCATCTTCTAAGGGACTCCAGAAAACCAATTCTGCACCAAGCTGTTGCAACAAATCGAGATTGTCTTGGTAATAAAAATTAAAAGCGCGATCGCGGGCTACTGCAATCCTAACTGGGAATGAGGGAGATAAGGAGGATGAAGCGGAGCCAGAAAGGGGTTCTGATTTTAACAAAGGTAATAAGCGTTGCCAGTCAAAGCAAATATCTCCTAAATCCGCAAGGCGATCGATCAAAGCATTGAGTTCGGGAAGTTCGGCTGTGGGTACTAAACCCAAATGGCGATCGGGAATTGTAATGTTATCTTGACGGCGCATGACGCCGAGAATGGGTAATTGTAAGGGTTCTAAAGAATCTTTGAGCAGAGAGAGATGGCGATCGCTCCCGACGCGATTTAATACTACCCCAGCTATTTTAATTCGGGGATCAAAAGATCGATAGCCGTGAGCGATCGCAGCTACAGAACCAGATAAACGACTGCAATCAATCACCAACACTACAGGTAAGTCTAAAAGCCGTGCGATGTGTGCCGTACTCGCAAAATCAGTAATTTGTCCTTTGTCATTTGTCCTTTGTCCTACCCTGCGGGAAGCCGCTGGCGCATCTATGTCCTTTGCAAATGACAAATGACTAATGACTAATGACGAAATCCCATCAAACAACCCCATCACCCCTTCTACTAGGGCATATTCACTCAGTTGACTATGATGGGCAAAACATTGCTGAACGTAGGCTTCGGAAGTCAATACGGGGTCTAAATTGCGACAAGCACGACCAGTTACGTGTTGATGAAACATCGGATCGATGTAGTCGGGGCCTACCTTAAAAGATTGCACCAAGCGATCGCGACGGCGTAAAGATGCTAATAGGGTGAGTGTGACTGTTGTCTTACCCACCCCACTACGTTCCCCGGCAATGACTAAAGCCATAAATGAAACAAATTAGGTTTTTATGCAGCAACTATTTCGATTCTTGGCTGTGTGTCTATCGTTACTTTTTGCAAAAGCAGATGCACCAGTTTCTCCAACCGACTAACTCAAACTTATACCAATTAGAAACAAGAAAACCAGCCAATTAGGGGAGTTGGGCTGAAAAAGTCTAATAGTATAGTTGGAAATTAGCCCAGAGTCAGATAGCAATAAGCTACCAAAAAAGGAACGTTTTATGATAGTTGTGCATCATCTTAACAACTCGCGATCGCAGCGGGTGCTATGGCTGCTTGAAGAATTAGGTATCGAATACGAGATCAAATTCTATGAACGCGATGCCAAGACGATGATGGCACCGGAGTCACTGCGCCAAGTTCATCCCCTCGGCAAGTCACCAGTAATTACAGATGCAGACTTGGCGATCGCTGAGTCGGGTGCAATTATTGAATACCTAATCGATCGCTACGGTAATGGTCGGTTAGTCCCAGCATCGGGTACGCCAGAGCATCTGCGCTACAAGTATTGGCTGCATTACGCCGAAGGCTCGGCAATGCTACCACTGGTAATGCAGGTGATATTAAACAATTTTGGGGCAGGGGACAGCAGCGTAGTTAGCGGATTTGTCGCGCCCCAGATTAAACTTCACTTTGACTATATAGAAGACGAACTCCGTAAAAATACGTGGTTTGTAGGCAATGAATTTACCGCCGCCGACATCCAAATGAGCTTTCCCCTAGAAATAGTCGCTGCGCTCCCCGAAGAGGTTAAGAACCGCCCAAAGCTCAAAGAATTTGTCGAGCGCATTCATGGACGACCTGCTTACAAACGCGCCCTGGAGCGTGGAGGTAAATACGAGGTATCCTTTCAATAGACTTTTTGCATAAATCGAAACCTCACCCTAAATCCCTCTCTTAAGCAAGGCTACGGTGTACATAAAAGTCTTTTAAAGCTGTCCCACGTGACCTGTAATGCCAATGCATCGACTTGTTATGTTAATACATCGACTTGTTATGTTAATACATCGACCTGTTATGTTAATGCATCGACTTGTTATGTTAATGCATCGACTTGTTATGTTAATACATCGACCTGTTATGCCAATGCATCGACCTGCTATGCCAATGCATCGACCTGTTATGCCAATGCATCGACCTGTAATGCCAATGCATCGACCTGCTATGTTAATGCAATACGGTTCGGTTAAAGGGTAAAGGGGAAAGGGGAAAGGTTTTGAATACATCCTTTCCCCTTTACCCGCAAACCCATTCCCCAGATCATAAGGAAAGTGAAAAATGCTTATCCGAACCGTATTGTATGCCAATGCATCGACCTGCTATGTTAATGCAATACGGTTTGGTTAAGATTTTTTGATGAAAATTATTGATCGCCAAAAACGCGATAAATCGCCGTATATACAAAAGATTGATTCTTGTAGAGACGGCGATTCATCGCGTCTCTTGCCTCCAAAGAAAATAGAAAAACCCTCCAGATTATTGAAATATCCAAAAATCTGAAGAGTTTGTGTTTGATTTTCGCAATTTTGGTAACTTTTATTGTTTCCAGGCAAAACTAACTATTTGTTTCCAATTTGAAAATATTTGCTGTCACTCCCAGACTTTCTTCAAAAAGTGACTCACGACCCCAGCGTTGTACCTGCTGACTCAGCAATGCTTCCGCCTTTTGTTCCGAAAGTGAAGTCACCTGTTGAAATAGACCAGCAGATTGAGCGCCGCCGTGGGTTTCCATCCGCATACAACCACCAGTTTCCGAGCAAATTACTGTACCACAGTCTGCCTTCGGATTGGTTGAACTGAGGCGCAAAGCAATCAAGTCGCCAGCAATCTCACCCACATCAGCAAGGGGAACACCCGCTAATTCGGTTTCTACTTGCCGTTGGTCTTGAGCAATAAAGTTAATGCGAGTGATGTCATAATCTCCGGTTTCCTTTTGATAGGAAACTGGCTGCCATCCTAAACGACTTGCCAACCAACCCAAAAATAGCAATGCTTGTCCGGGGTTGCCTTTTTCGTAATCTATAGTTACTCGGTCAACTTCCCGAAGGGCAGCCCGACGATGAGGTGAGTCGTAAGCTTCAGCTGTCAATTCCTGCCATGCTGAGAGGCGACGCCAGTTGAGATCAGCCAGGGGAACACCACTTTCCACCAATTCTTGGAGGCGGAGTAAGTCACTTTCTGGCTCGTTAAACCGGCAAGAATCAACAATCACATTATTGCAGACGGCTGCCAACCGCTTGAATAGAGTGTTATTGGGGTCTGGTGTTGCTTTCCACCAGAGAAACTTTGGTAAGCCGCCAATCAACAATGCTGGAAGCATACCACCGATGCGTTCTAAGGCAGCAGCAGTTCCACTGAGAGTAATGTATTCGCAGCAAATTAGTGTACTTGACGATTGCTTTTGGATCGGGCAATAGGCAGAAACTTGAGCTTTCACCCCTTCATCTTCGCCAGTAATGGGAAATAGCGCGATGATCCGGCAGGGGTTGCGGAGGGCGATTTCATCAGCAATTCTAGGGCTTGGGGCATTTAAGCTGGGAAGTTCAATAGAACCATTGTCTCCCGCAGCGCCATTTCCTTGACGTTTGATGAATTCTTCTCTCAAGATAGCCAGGGTTTCAGGCGTTGTTGTTCCAGTATCTGGCAGTGCATATTTTCTCTGCACTTGCCGCAAGGCAGCTACCATCTGAGGGCCTAAAATCCCGTCAAGTGGGCCGTTGTAAAATCCCAAAGTAGCCAAAAGATATTGGGTTTCTTCGGGTTCGTAAACCACTAAGGTAAATGTTGTGGCGCGAGTGGCAGCAGGAAGCCCACCGTCCTCGCCAGTAATGCCGTAACTTTGCCAAATTTGATGAAGTTCCGCTTCTATTTCGTTAAGCGAAATATCTTTTGGCGCCTGAAGTGAATAAATTGTAGAAGCTTGGGGAGCCATAGTAGTTTTGAGTTGTCAGCTTTGTTTGTTGAATAAGTTAGGAGTTTGGAGTTTGGAGTTAGGAGTTTGGAGTTAGGAGTTTGGAGTTAGAATAACTGAAATTCTTAACTCAAAAACTCATAATTTATAACTCATCACTCCTAACTCTTAACTCCTAACTTTCTAAAGTCTGCGCCAGCGACGGCCATCCTGGTTAATTAAGAATTCTGCTTCTGTTGGTTCCCAGGTTCCAGCTTCATATTGGGGAATAGTATTGGCGTCGGCGGGTGCATCCCAAACGGAAAGGGCTGGCGTTACAACCTGCCAAGCGGCTTCTACTTCGTCCGCGCGGGTGAATAATGTTTGATCGCCCATCATACAATCAAGGAATAAGCGATCGTAGGCATCAGATGTGGCTTGGATGCCAAAGGAACCATAACTAAAGTCCATATCAACGGAACGGGTACGGAATTCTGCCCCTGGCATTTTCACATCAAAACGCAGGGAAATACCTTCATTCGGCTGAATCCGCATCGTCAAAATATTGGCGTTTGCCTGTTGGGCGGCTGATTGGAACATCCGAGACGGAACTTCGCGGAAGTGAATCGAAATCTCACTGACTTTTTTCGGCATCCGCTTCCCGGTACGCAAGTAGAAAGGAACACCTTTCCAGCGCCAGTTATCTACCACAAACTTCATGGCGACGTAGGTCGGTGTGGTGGAGTTGGGATTAACGCCTGGTTCTGTCCGATACCCTGGCACTGCTTGACCCTTCATCCAGCCAGCACTATATTGACCGCGTACTGCTGACCGCGACAGATTGTGAACATCAGCTAAACGAGTAGCTTGGAGTACCTTCACTTTTTCTGTGCGGATGCTGTCGGCATCCATTGCGTTGGGTGCTTCCATTGCCGTTAGACAGTAAAGTTGCATTAAATGGTTTTGCAACATATCGCGTAGTGCGCCGGCGCTTTCATAGTAACCAGCCCGGTCTTCCACTCCCACGGTTTCTGCCACGGTAATTTGCACGTGGTCAACAAATTGACGATTCCACAACGGCTCAAAAATCGCATTGGCAAAGCGAAACACCAGCAAATTCTGGACTGTTTCTTTACCCAAGTAGTGGTCAATGCGGTATACTTGGTTTTCTTTACAAAATTTCTGTACCACTTGGTTAAGACTCTGAGCAGAAGCCAAGTCTCGACCAAAGGGTTTTTCAATTACTAGACGATGTTTGTAGGGATCTTCTAGCATCCCGGCGGTTCCTAGCTGCTTAATCGCTTCAGGGAAGAATGAAGGAGCAACCGATAGGTAGAACATGCGATTCCCTCGCGTGCCCCGTTTTTCATCTAATTCACTCAATAAGTTTTTCAGTTTTTGGTAGCCTTCGGGGTTGTCTATATCCCCAGGGCTATAGAACAGACCTTGGGAGAAATCTTGCCAGAGTTCCCCTAAATCGACATCGGCATGTGCTTCTTCCATGCCCTTTTGCATTTGTTCGCGGAAGTACTCATGGCTCCATTCTCGCCGTGCCACACCGACAATGGTCGTTTCTGGGGGAATACGCCGTTCTCGCCGCAATTTGTAAAGTGCTGGCACTAGTTTGCGCCAAGTGAGATCGCCAGAAGCGCCAAAAATGACTATAATCTGGGGTTCGGACATCCGTTGTTGTTGCAGACCAACACGCAAGGGATTTTCTAGCAGACTAACCATAGGAATTTTGGATTTTAGATTTGGTACTAGGATTGGGGAAAGGGAAAGGGGGAAAGGGGAAGGGGGAAAGGGGAAGAACTATACCTTTACCCTTTACCCTTTAACCTTTTTCCCTCTTCTGTTCCCTACACTGGTGACAATACCTTGATCTTGTCTTCTAAAGAGTTCATCAAGGACTGGAAGGGCTGGATAAACTTGTCAATACCATCGACTAAGAGTTCATCCATGACGTTATCAAGATCGATGTTGATGTCGGGATCTTTGAGGTTTTCGATCAGCGTGTAAGCATTATCTAAATCTGTTTCTAAGCGATCGCCTACGTTACAATGATCGGCACAAGCTTTAATGGTTGCTGGTGGTACGGTGTTGACGGTATCATGACCGATCAACTCTTCGATATACATCACGTCTCTGTAGTTGGGGTCTTTGGTGCTGGTGCTAGCCCAAAGTAGCCGTTGTTGTGTAGCTCCTTTTGCTGCTAAATCTTGCCAACGCTCGCTTCTAATGATTTTCTTGTATTCTTGATACGCAATCTTAGCGTTAGCGATCGCTACTTTTCCTTTAACAGCTCTTAGCTTTGCTTCCACGGAAATATCATCAACGCCTTTTTTCAACTTAGCATCAATCTTGCCGTCAATGTTGCTATCGATCCGGCTGAGGAAGAAGCTAGCAACTGAAGCAATTTTACTGATGTCCTTACCTTCAGCCACCCGTTTTTCTAAGCCCCGAATATAAGCCATTGCCGTGTTTACATAGCTTTCTACAGAAAACAGCAGCGTAATATTAACATTCATCCCTTCGGCTATTACCTGTTCTACTGCTGGCAAACCAGGTTCTGTACCGGGAATTTTAATCATCAGATTTTCCCGACCAATTTCTTGGAAATAGCGGCGGGCTTCGGTTATGGTTGCTTCAGTATCATGGGCAATGGTTGGCGGTACTTCAATACTCACATAACCATCTAGTCCATTCGAGGCTTCATAAACAGGGCGTAAAATATCACAGGCATTACGGATATCTGCAAAAACTAGGGATTCGTAAATTTTGTCTATGGGTAAGTTAGCCCGAACTCCGGCTTCGATATCGGCATCATAAATAACGTTACCAGCGATCGCTTTTTCAAAGATCGCTGGGTTAGAAGTAATCCCAGAGATTCCTTGATTTTCAACCATGTCTTTGAGTTCACCTGATTGAATAATGTCACGGGTCAAATTATCCATCCAGATACTTTGACCGTATTGGTTAATTTCTAGTAGATGATTGGTAGACATAGCTCTAATTTGTTTCACTCCTGTATAGTGATGCTTCTAAGTAAGTTGGCAAAACCCATCAAAATTTGATGCTTACTTTTGAATTGTGGCGTTGCCAATCACTTATTGCATCGGCCAGCTGAGATAATCTTTAATACATTTTCAAGAAGTGCGATTCTGCATTCCCAATCCTAAATCACCATGATTAACTTTTAATTAATGCCAGATGTTAGACGCATCCTTGATCCTTTTATTACCGTCTTCAAGTGCAGTATGTCAAAAATAACTATCCAGTTGAAAAAGTTTAAAAAGCTTTATTTACAAGCTTTATTTTCTTCTCAATTGTGCCTTTTTACACTAATACAGTGCGGCGTAAATCAAGCTACCATTGAAAAACTTGTAAAAGCCTTGACATCCAAAACTTTTGACTTTTGACACTTCGACTCCGTTTAGCGTTAACTTTTGATTTTCGTCTTGCGTATTAGTGTCCGTTTTGAATAAAAGACTCCACCTTTGCTACATCCTCTTTGCTACCAATAATTAAAGGCGTGCGCTGATGCAGTTTTTTCGGGACTACATCCAAGATATTTACCAGTCCGGTAGTAGCACGGCCACCTGCTTGCTCAATCAAAAAGGCGAGAGGAGCCGTTTCATAAAGCAAGCGTAATTTTCCTTCTGGATTTTGAATTGTGCCTGGATAGAGAAACACACCGCCTTGAACCAAAATTCTATGGATGTCACTCACCATTGCGCCGCTATAACGAGCGCTGTAGCCTTCTGTGCGATGAACGTAGCGGATATATTCTCGAATTGATTCTTCCCACTGCCAGAAGTTACCTTCGTTCACACTGTAAACAGACCCGTGGTTAGGAATGCGAATATTTTCTTCTGTGAGAATAAATTCTCCTAAGCTGGGATCGAGGACAAAAGAATGAACGCCCTTACCTATAGTATAAACCAGCATCGTGCAGGGCCCATACAGGATGTATCCGGCAGCAAGTTGCTTACGTCCGTTGGCCAGAAGGTCAGTTGCCTTGCCATCACTATCAGTTCCTTCTTGTTGGCGAATGGCGAAAATGGAACCTAAGCTGAGATTATTATCAGTGTTGGATGAGCCATCAATTGGGTCATACAGCAGGGTATAGCGCCCAATGGGGCAATTTTCGGGAATGTAGTAAGGATTTTCCATTTCCTCAGAAGCGAGGCGACAGACTAAGCCGCTTTGCTTAAACACTGAGATAAATACATCATTGGCATAGACATCCATCTTTTTGACGGATTCGCCTTGGACATTAACTTCCCCAGTAAATCCAAGAACGCCTTCCATTAAACCAGCGCGACTCATGCGACGAGCCACCAGTTTCCCGGCCAGAGCGATGCGATTCATCAGCGCACTTAAATCCTGTGCATCTGGCGAAAAACTCTGAAGTTGTTGGAGGACGTGACGGGATAAGGTTGTACAGTCACGATCTAAGGCTCTGTCTGTAGCATCGTAGGCAGATAAGTCTAAAGATTCCGGCGCTTTAGTCATTTTTATGTTCTCCGCAGCCACTAGCTGTTAATTGGGTTTTAATCATCTATAGCAACTTATAGTTGCTGCTTCTATCTTAGAAAGGTAATTTGATAACTTAGATGCGGCTTTAGATAAACTAAAGAAATGAATCTTCAGTTACCCCTGCATCCAGAACCTAGCCAAGACTTATCGGTTAAGGGGAAAGGGGAAAGGGGGAAGGGGAAAGAAAAAACCTTTAACCTTTACCCTTTAACCTTTTCCCCAAACCCAATGCCGAGTTGAAAATGCACAAAGCGAGCAGTATTGCAAGGCAAGCAATCTGCCTGGTTAACTAAGTACAGCTTTGCGTAAAAGCGTAGCGTTTTTAATGCAAGCCCATGTATTAACAAGGCGGCCACCGCATTAACAATACAAGCCCATGTATTAACAAGGCGGCCACCGCATTAACAATACAAGCCCATGCATTAACAAGGCGGCCACCGCATTAACAATAC